>NZ_JAAGOG010000136.1:0-23372 GCF_010747425.1 Nostoc sp. UIC 10630 | reverse complement strand
TCCCCCATTCCCCATTCCCCAATCATGAAATTTGGTGTTGTTGTTTTTCCAGGTTCTAATTGCGATCGCGATGTTGCTTATGTAACCAGAGATTTGCTTTTACAACCAACTCGCATGGTTTGGCATCAAGAAACAGACATTGCTGATTTGGATGTCGTCATCATCCCTGGTGGCTTTAGTTACGGGGATTATCTGCGCTGCGGTGCGATCGCACGTTTTTCACCCGTGATGCAACAGGTTGTTGAACATGCTCAAAAGGGTAAGTTTGTCATTGGTATTTGTAACGGTTTTCAGGTATTAACTGAAGCTCGACTTTTGCCAGGGATGTTAACCAGAAATCGGGATTTGCATTTTATTTGCGATCGCGTCCCCTTAAAAGTTGAGCGTACCAATCTCTTATGGACGCAAGCCTATACCAATAGTGAAGTTATCACTTTGCCTATTGCCCACGGAGAGGGACGATTCTACGCGGATGAAGCTACTCTGGCAGAAATTGAAGATAACGGGCAAGTCGTGTTTCGTTATGAAGGGGAGAATCCCAACGGTTCACTGAACAACATTGCCGGGATTTGCAATCGTAAGGGCAATGTGTTGGGAATGATGCCGCACCCAGAAAGGGCATCTGACGCAATGCTGGGTAATAGTGATGGCTTAAGGCTCTTTCAGGGCTTGTTAGAGAAGGTAGCTGCATTAGCCTAGCCTAGAGCAAATATGGGGCGAGATCGCTTTCTGAAAGATAAATGAAGATTCTTCTAAAGATAGCGATCACTCCATCACATCAAGTTTTAGAATTTGCATCACGAAACAGTCCATCGTAGATATCACTTCTACAAATTAACGCAAGAGCCAGTATTCCCCTGCCCGCTTTTTCAACACAATTACTAATTCGTAATTCGTAATTAAAATGGTTGGAGTAAATAGCCAAATTTTTTTAAAATTATTTAAAATTAGCGGTCTACAATTAGTTGCAGATTTTAACTCCAACTAATTCAATTACGAATTACGAATTATCAATTACGAATTATTTTAACGTACCTCTTTAAGACTATCAATTTGCTTGGTAAACAACTCAGTAAATAAACTAAGCACAGTCCGTTCCTCGCGTACTTTTATGTTGGCACTGATTGACATACCTGATTGCAATGTGACGTTTTTACCCTTAATTACTAAAGATTGTTTATCCAATGAAATTTTTGCCGGAAATCTATAAAACTGATGTGTTTGATCTGGCGGTAATGCGTCTGATCCTATCCCCATCACTTCCCCTTTGATATCGCCAAATTCGCTGTAAGGAAAAGAATCAATTCTCACATCTACTTTCATGCCTTTTCGCACAAAACCGATATCTTTGTTAGTGATGAAAACTTCAGCTATATAGTTTTCCTTTGGGACAATTTGCAGCATTTTTGTCGTCGGGTTCGCTACAAATCCAGGATTTTTCGCTTGTAAATCGAAAACTGTTCCAGCTACAGGCGCACGAAGTTCTTGATACTTAACGTTTAACTGTGTTTGAGAGATTTTACTATTGACATCTGCCAAACGCTGTTCATTATCTAGGATAACTTTCATGAATTGGCTATCAATTGCAGCAATACGCTGTTTGTTATCAGCTATCTTATCCAAAACGTTTTTATCAGAAACAGCCACCGTATTGCTTAATTCTTGTTGGCTCTTCTCTATATCAAACTGGAGGCGTTTTTCTTCCTCACCTAGTTGTGCTACTTCCGCCGTGCGGTTTTGTACTTCTTGTTGCTGGTTGAGATACTGAAGTTGAGAAATACCACCTTCTTCTGATAATATTTTCAATTTATCTAAAATACCCTGTTGAATGGCTAAACTCGCTTTACTATCTTCCAGCTTAAATTTATTTTGAGCTAGTTGTTTTTTGATTTTTTCTACTTCCAACTGCGCCGCAGCAGAACGAGAATCTAATTCTTTTTTGGCAACTCGGAGACGTTGTTGCTCATCAATTCCTAAAGTAGAATCTCGACCAGAATTTCTTAATTGAGTCCGTAATAAGTCATTTTCTTCTACTAACGCTACCCGACTTTTCAGTAGAAAAGCAGTTTCTTGTGGCAAATTACCGCGCAAATATAAAAGTTCAGATCCCCCGGCAGTAGTTGCCCCCATTAATCGCCGATAAATTTGATTTTCTTTAATTAATGCAACACGAATTTTATTCAAAGAATTTAATTCGGCAACACTGGCTATGGAATCAAAAGTCAGCAACAAATCTCCTGGCTTTACCTCTTGTCCATCTTTAACATTAACTGTTTTCACAACTCCACTAACAGGAGCCTGAACTTCTTTTATTGTTCCTTGCGGCTTTAATTGACCTGTTGCTGGCACTACTTGCTCAATTTTCGCAAAATAAGCCCAAGTAATTCCAAAGCAGGCTAACCCCATGAGAGTAACCATAATTGCCCGCGACCAAACTGGAGATTGACGCAAGACAATTGCTTGCTCAAATTCCTCATTCCTTGAGTTAATTAAAGACTCTTGAGCAGCTTTCTGTTGTTTTGTAAGTACCGGTGAATCTTGTTTGACTCCATTTTTATGATTCCCGTTTTTCTGATTGCCGTTGTGGTGATTCCCATTAAGTTGAGTCATAACGATTTTGGGTTTTGGATTTTAGATTTTGGATTTCTTCTTGGGTGAACACTGTTCAAATTATGTAATGCTATGCCGCCAATAATAACTAACTATAAATTCACATCTTGTTGCTGATACAGATAATAATAATGACCTTTAGTAGCCATTAGTTCTTGATGGCTACCTTGTTCTATAACCCTACTATTATCCATCACAACAATCATGTCTGCATTACTGACGGTGTTTAGTCGGTGGGTAATAAAAAATACTGTATCACCCTTAAATGCTTTGGCTAAATTGAGACATATTTGCCGTTCTGTGGGATAGTCTAGGGCGCTAGTTGCTTCATCTAAAACTAATAATTTTGGTCGTTGTAACACAGAACGAGCGATCGCAATTCTTTGTCGTTGTCCACCTGAAAGTGCAGAACCCCGTTCTCCCACGCGCGTGTTGTAACCGTTGGGCAAGTTCATAATAAACTCATGAGCGCACGCAACCTGAGCCGCTTCGATTATTTCTTCGGTTGTCGCATCGGGATTCGTCAGAGCAATATTTTCTTGAACGCTACCGTCAAACAACAATGTTTCTTGGGGAACTACGCCAATTTGTCGTCGCAGTGAATAAAGTTCGACTTTGGCAATATCATAACCATCAATCAAAATTCTGCCGGACTCAGTTTCGTAAAGTCTCAGCAGCAATTTCATCATCGTACTTTTACCCGATCCACTTTGTCCGACGATGCCAATAAATTTTCCTGGCGCAAATTCGAGGTTGACGTTGGAAAGTTGCAGAGGGCCACTCGTCCCAAATCGAAAGGAAACATTTTCATATTTTACTGCTCCCTTAATCGTCGGTAAGGGTATGTTGTAGCGGTCTGTTTCTCCTTCTTGTGGCGTATCGACAATATCGCTTAAACGTTCTAGAGACAAGGCTGTTTCTTGGAAGCTTTGCCAGAGTTGAGCTAAACGTAATATTGGGCTGGTGACGTAACCCGATATAATTCTAAAGGCAATTAATTCGCCTAAAGTTAATTCTTGTTGCAGGACTAAATAAGCTCCTACCCACAAAACTAGTAAACTGCTGAGTTTGTTGAGAAAGTTACTGGTGGAGTTCGCGAGGGTGGAAGTTACAACTGTTTTAAAACCAGCAGCGACAAACCGAGCGTAACGCTCTTGCCAAGAAAAGCGCGATCGCAATTCAATATTTTGCGCTTTTACGGTTTGAATTCCTGACATCACCTCCACTAAATAAGATTGAGTTTCGGCATTGCGTTCGGCTTTAGCACGTAACTGTCTGCTAATGGTGGGAGATGCAATTAAGGTAATCACGATAAACACGGGAATTGTGCTTAAGCCTACCAAGGTGAGTTGCCAACTGTAAATCAGCATTACACCGATATACACCACCGAGAACAGAGCATCTAATCCCACTGTTAAGGCAGTACCAGTCAAAAATTGGCGAATATTTTCTAATTCGTTGATGCGAGTGGAAAGTTCACCCACCGGTCGGCGTTCAAAATAACGCAGTGGTAAACGTAATAAGTGGTCGATAATTTGCGACCCTAAACCCATATCGATCCGGTTAGTGGTATCGACAAATAAGTAAGTTCGTAAGGTAGTCAGTACTGCTTCAAATAATCCGACTACTAATAGTAAAATCCCCAAAATATGTAGTGTGCCAATACTATTTTGAGTGATAACTTTGTCGATAATTAACTGAACTACCAGAGGATTTGCTAATGCTGCCAACTGCACGAAAAAGGAGGCGATAAAAACCTCAATCAACACTCGACGGTGCTTTGACAAATATGGCAGAAACCACCGTAAACTAAAACGTTCTTGGGGTGTTTGGTTGGTAGCACTGAGCAGTAATACTCTAGCTTGGGGCGGAAAGTTGGTTGGATCAACATCTAATTGTTCAACCAATTGAGCAGGTTTACAGCGCACAATTCCTTTGGATGGGACACCAACAACCACCGTATTTGCATCTGCCGCATATAAAACTGCAAAATTATCACCATAGCGAATCAATGCCGGTGTAGGAATACGCGTTACTGAGGAGACTGGTATTTCTATTAACTGCGCCTTAAGTCCGATTAATTCTGCCAGGTAAGCAGTAACTTGAAACGATATAAGACCCTGACGTTTGACTTGCTCAGTTAAGATGCGGCGAACCACTTCTCGACGAAACGGTATTTCTAGGTGCTTCGCGATCATTTGGAAGCAGGCGAAGGCTGTGTTTAATTCTCCCTTACCACTAAAAAACGGGTATTTTTGTTTTGACGAACTCTTTGAGGTATCGGGAACTGTCTGGGGAACGATTTCGTCTGATGCGTAAGGGATATCTAATTCATCATCATTTTGGCTATCTACTGGGGTGTTATTTACCGCCAGTACTATCTCATGACTATCTTCTAAGATCAAATCTGACGGATGGATACCAAGCAACCTTGAAGGGTTTTGACCTATGACCTGGATCTTGTCTCGGTCGTCGTCTGCTTCTAGGCGATCGCCAGGTGATAAATTCGTGACTGTACCACCGCCACTTACAAACCAGGCCCTTGCGCTATCCAGTTGGTTAAATGCAGTTTTTCCTGGAGGTAAGTAATGGATTTTTGCCTGCGGTAAGGCTTTTTCTGTCAGTTCTCTGAGATTTAAAGTTGCGATCGCTTGCTTTTGCCAATAGGAGGCGAGAATATCAAAAACTTCTATCAAATAAGTGCGATTCTTGCGGGCTTCGGCAAAAGCTGGGTATGAAGCGAGAAAACTAAAATATGCCGATGCACTCAAGGTTAAACATACTACTTCGGTAGAGGCGATCGCAGTCTCGCAGGCAACATCGCGCAACAAACTAATTTCACCAATAATTTCTCCAGGTTGCAGCAATTTTAGGGTAATTGGCATTTGCGTCTGGGGATCGTATCCCAAGAGGCGTACTTGTCCCTCATAAATAATGGTGATGCGTTCCGGGAGACTTTCTTTACCAATGATTTTTTGACCTATGCGATAGCGCCAGGCTTGCAGTTGTTCTGATAGATTAGCGATCGCTCCATCGGGTAACTGTTCAAACCCTTCTATGGTAGTAAGAAATTCGGGAAAAGTGTTCTTAATATAAGTCATATAAAACAACTAAAAGTGAGCAATTAAGTCGAAAATATTAGGGAGTATCTCTTTTACTAACAGTGGTAGTGTTTGGTTTTATGCTAGTAGTGGCAAGACTTCTGTACCATTCAGGTGCCTAAACATGTAATAGTACAGAGGATAGTTTCGTCTAATTTTAGAGCTGTATTTATATCACACGGTTACGATTGTTATGCGTTTCTCAAACCAAAGCATAATGTAAATAGATCGAGGACAAGTTATCACTTGGTTAACGACACATAATTTATACAAAATTAAAATCAATATTTAAGTATCGCAAATATGCAAGATGGATACTCTACTTATCATCAAACCAAAGCACATAAAGGTGTTTGTTAAATTTAGTGTCGCATATTTTAATTTATGATAATCAACATGAAAATATCACAGATGCCTTCCTAAGTAAATACCCTAGTTAAAAATTATGTAATAAAAAAAACTTTAAATTTCTGAATTATTTTTTACATCTTCTTGAATATAGGGATTGACAAAATCACTAATGACCAAGGATAGTGAACTTTCCTTGTTAAACAGTGCCATACCCGAATTTATGAAAGAATTATCTCTTACTTTTTTGGTAGCTTAATTTAATAAAAATTAACTGCAAAATCAAAGGTGAAGATTTATTATGACCCTAGAGGAATCAACTATTAAATTTATGAAGGAAAGACAATAATTGCCTTCAGTAAATTCACTAGTTTAATCCATATTAAGTCTCGTTAATAGCGGTGCATAAAAAAACCTCATCTCGCAACTGGGATGAGGTTATTTGATTTATCTAAGTAATTACTCGTGCTTAATATTAGACAGTACTGACACTCAAATTTAGCTGTAAAATCATGTCGTTGTAATCTTTATCACCACCATTTGGTAGATCCTCAAAACCAAAGGTGTTATTCCCCAACAGGCGAATGTGATCTGTCTTATCGAGGTTAGCGCCCAAGAATGTAAAGTAAACCTGTTAATAGTTTTTTAATTGCCACTGTTGTGTTCAAAACCCTTATAGCTATTGACTGTAGCAAGATTGCCTATTGCCTTATCCCAACGACAATTATTTACGCCTACTTACTTAAGTTTCATTTAATCCTCAGTAAATACACTAACCAAGCTATAGTCTAGTACTTATGCAAAGGTTTTTTAGCGATCGCATTTACACATATATCAAGTCGCCAGTGTAATTTATTACCCGCAAATAAAACAACCCCATCTCGCAAGTGAGATGAGGTTGGAAAGCTATAACTACACAATTCAGAAAGAACTTTGAGCGGGTCAAAATAGCTTTTATATCTGGCTTAAAGACTTAAGTTTTGTACCTCACTGAGTTACTTCTTTCCTATGGTTTCTGCAATAATTTGATCTATGCAAGACTTCATTTTTTCGGACACAGATCGTACATGGGGTTCTTTAAAAATGGAATTATGAATCCCAGAAATATCATAAATATCCACTCCCCCTAATGCCAATTTACCCCAACCCATTTTGGAATCAGCCTCTCGTTGTCCAACTACAAGACCATCTTCTGTTCGGAATACGGTTGCTTTACCTGAGTAAACTTGTAGAACATATTTTCTTAGCGCTTGTATAGTGGCATGTTCCACCATAAATTTCCGGTTGGAGTAAGGTAAGGGGCGACCAAGAATCAAGTGAAAGTAAAAGACAAACCGCCAGAGTATCTCTTTGATTTGATACTTAAACCGTTCTGTATTTCCTTTTACCTGCTCAATAAGATAGTTAGATGCAATTGCTAAAAGACTCTTCCAATCATGAGAGGCTGGCTTTTGCAATGATAGAGATTCAGTATTTTTTGAACCATAAGTATCAAATAGAACTAACAAAGCTACTTCCTTACCTTGTATGGTCAATTGTCGAGCCATCTCGTAAGCAATTATACCGCCAGAGGAGTATCCACCGATTAAATAAGGCTCATGTGGCTGAATAGTCTGGATTTGTTGAATGTAGTGCGCTGCCATGTCTTCAATTCGGGTATAAGGAAGCTGTTTTCCATCTAACCCTTGTGGTTGTAGTCCATAAAATGGTTGATCTGATCCTAAATGCACAGCCAATTCACGAAAACGTAGAACTTCTCCACCCAAACCATGTACACAGAAGAAAGGAGGCTTAGAACCGTTGGGCTGAATAGCTACTAAAGATGACCAAGGAATTGATGTTTCAGATTTGACATCAGCTGTTGGCACCGCCGCAATCCCAGGTTTTAAGCATATTTCTCGCTCAACAATATTAGCTAACTGCTCAATAGTTGGAGCTTGCAAAAGGATAGATAGAGCTAGATTTTTGCCTACTATCTTTTCAATTTGAGAAAATAGACGTACTGCCAGTAGTGAGTGTCCACCCAAATCAAAAAAGTTATCTGTTATTCCAATCGGATGAATTCCTAAAACATTTTCCCATATTTCTGTTAATTGAAGTTGTAATGGATTTTCTGCTGTAGCAAATATTTTTTCTCTTTTAGTATTAGTTGGATTAAGAGCAAGTAAGGCTTGACGATCAACTTGACCATTAGCATTCAACGGCAGAGAATCAACTATGACAAAGGTAGGCAACAAATGCTCAGGTAGCTTTTGCTGGAGAAAACTCAGTAGTTGCTCACTCCCAATCGTTTCGTCTTGTTTGGGAACAAGATAAGCAACTAAATGTTTGTCCTCAGAAATATCTTCTCTGGCAATCACCGCAGCGTTCTGCACGCCTGGATATTGAGCCAAAATTGTCTCAATTTCTGTCAACTCAATCCGAAAACCGCGAATTTTAGCCTGATTATCTCGGCCACCAATAAACTCAATATTGCCGTCACTTAAGTAGCGTCCAAAGTCGCCGCTTCTGTAAAGGTATAACCCGGATTCGCTGCTAAAGGGATTGGGGATAAATTTCTCAGATGTTAATTCGGGACGGTTAAAGTAGTCTTGTGCAATACCGATACCACTAATGTAGATTTCGCCAGTAACGCCAATTGGCAGGGGTTGCAATCGCCGATCAAGAATGTATATTTGGGTATTGGCGATCGCTCTCCCTATAGGAATTTCTGACCGAGTGTTACTGGCTTCAGTGGCAGTTGCCGGATCGTAAACCGTGGCGGTTAAAGTCGTTTCTAGCGATCCATAGGCATTAAGCCAACGTACTTGCTTGCCAACTTTTTCTACCCAAGTTAAATAAGCATTACGTGAGACTTTTTCTCCACCAACCATGACTAAGCGCAAGCTGACTGGCAAGGTTTGTGGAGATAGAGACGGCTCTTTAACTAACTGATGCCAAAAATACGTAGATAGATTAACAACGGTAATCTGTTGTTGAGCAATGAATGGGAAAAACTGCGTCGTCGAGTTTTGTAGCTCTTGAGACTGTATAATTGCAGTAGCACCAGCAATCCAAGTGGGAAATAATGATTCTATAAAAGAATTGCAAGTGATACTAGGTGAGAGTAGGAGGCGATCGCTCTGGATCAACTCCCAAGTGTCACTGATTGCTAGGCTGTGGGTGACAAGATTACGGTGGGTAATGGCTATACCGTTGGGTTTTCCATTGCCGCCGGATACATACATCACACAGGCGAGAGTTTGATCTGTGGTATAGTAATCTTGATTTTCCGTTGTGTGTAGTGCAATCGCTTCCCAATCATTATCCACACAGATAACTTTTACCTGATGCTCAGAGAACTTCTCAACCAATGAGCTTTGGGTTAACACTACGGATATTTGGGCATCTTTTAAAATGAAAGACAGACTATCTTGCCCAGATGTCGGAGCTATGGATACGTAAGTTCCCCCAGCTTTCAAAATACCCAACAGCCCCACAATCATATCTAGCGAAGGCTCTACATAAAGACCGACGAGTACCCCAGATTTTACCCCTAGAGTTTGCAAATAGTGCGCTAATTGATTTGCACGCTGGTTGAGTTCCTGATAGGTTAGTTGCTGATTTTCAAAACTTACTGCAATATTATCTGGAGTTCGTTTAGCTTGAGCCTCAAACCACTGATGAATACAAGTCTTCTGTGGATAATCAGCCTGTTTGCCATTCCAGTCAACTAATAATTGATGCTGTTCAGGTGCTGTCAACAGAGGTAATTCAGATATCGGCTGATCGGGATTAGCAACAATGCCTTCTAGTAAAGTTTTGAAGTGTCCCAACATTCGCTCTATGGTACTGGCATCAAACATCTCGGCATTGTAATCAAATACCATACCTAGACCATTATCCTGTTCCCGTAAGACTAATGTCAGATCGTATTTGGTTTTACCATGATAGATGTAACCAAATAGAGAAGTAATAGTCAAATCAGGTAGTTGCAATGCTCCCATACCACGACCGTTTGACCAAGGAGGATTGAGGGAAAACTTTACTTGAAATAAAGGCGAACTGTTCCGACTTTGTTGTTCTGGTCTAAGTTCTTCAATTAGTCTCTCAAATGGTAAGTCTTGATGGGTATAAGCTTCTAAGCAATCCTTACGCACGCGGTCTAACAATTGTCGAAAAGTTGGATTTCCTGCTAAGTTACCCCGCATTACAAGAGTATTAGAGAAAAATCCAATCAGCCGCTCGGTTTCTACTTGTCCCCGACTTGCACTTGCAAAGCTAATCAGTAGATCTTCTTGTCCAGAATAACGGTAGAGCAATAGCTCAAACACTGTCAGGAGAGTCATGAAAAGGGTAACACCCCATTTTTGACTCAGGTCTGTCAGGGCATGATTCAGCGTCTTTGATAGCAGCAGGGCAGCGCGATCGCCTCGATATGTCTGCACACCATGAGGACGCGGATGATCGTAAGGTAACTCAATGATCGGTAAATTGCCTTCTAGCTTTTGCTTCCAGTAGTTTACCTGTGACTCTAAAACCTCTCCTTGGAGCCACTGATATTGCCAATTGGTAAAATCGGCATATTGCACTGGTAAAGGAGTTAAAGGAGAAGCCTTTCCCGCCGACAATGCTTTATAGATGGTAGTGAAGTCTTGATAAAATATATCAGAAGAAGCTCCATCACAAACTATGCAGTGCATATTCCAGATTAGCAGATGCTCGCGATCGCTCAATCGCAGCAGCAGCAACCGCAAAATCGGCCCATTGGCTAGATCAAAGGGTTGATGAGCTTCTTTAGTTGCCAGTAGGAGAGCTTCTGCCTCCCGTTGTTCATCTGGTATTTGCCGCAAGTCAATTATTGGCAGCATCAAGGAAACATCGGTGGCAATGACTTGAGTGGGCTTGCCATTCACGGCGGGAAAAGTTGTCCGCAGAACTTCATGGCGGCGGACAACTTCTCTCAAACTTTCCTCTAAGAAAGCAACATTGAGATTCCCCGTAAAACGCACCACAACGGGCATATTATTTGAGGAACTATTAGGTTCAAATTGATGCAGGAACCATATCCGTTGCTGACCAAAGGAAAGCGGCAAGTTGCCATTCCGTTCACAAGCGACAATTGGGGGAATCTGTGAACTGGCGGCTGTAGTAATTTGTCGCAGAAAGTTAATGATTTCGGCTTTTTGAGTTTTTAACTCGGTGAGCAATTCTGGTGTGAGACTATCTTTTGCTGCCCGATAGCGTAAGCGATCGCCCTCTAGCCAAAGTTTGACATCGCGCTGACGTAGTTCAGAGAGTAGTTCATCTAATGTTTTCATAGCTCACCTTCCTCGTAATCATCAGCTGTTTCACTATCAGCAGCCTGAACTCCTTGGGTGGCCCAACGCAGAGTTTCCACTCGTTCAGCCAATTCTGCCACCGTTGGTAATTCAAATAAATTGGACATGAGAATTTCTACTTGCAAGGCTTGGCGCAGTCGAGAAACCACTTGAATTCCTAGTAGAGAATATCCACCCAGTTCAAAAAAGTTGTCGTAAATCCCAACCTGCCTGACATTTAAAACCTGTGTCCAGATATCTGCAATCTGCTGCTCAATGGCAGTGCGAGGCGCTACATAATTTGCTTCCAGTTCTGGACGGAAAGAATCAGGCTTTGGTAGTGCCCGACGATCAACTTTGCCGTTAGCATTTAGCGGCAAGGCTTCCAGTGCCATAAAAATCTTGGGCACCATATACTCAGGAAGCTGCTGTTTTAAGAATCGACGTAACTCGGAGATTATTTGCGGGTTATCTTGACTAGTTTCTGCTACAAAATAACCAACCAGCACTTTCTCACCAGGAGCATCTTCTCGAACAATTACTACCGCTTCTTTTACTGCCGGATATTGCAAAAGTGCAATTTCAATTTCACCCAATTCTATGCGGAAACCGCTCACTTTTACCTGATTGTCAATCCGACCCAGGTATTCAATCTTTCCATCTGGCAAATAGCGAGCTAAGTCTCCACTTTTATATAAGCGTGATTGAGTATCTGAGCTAAAGGGATTGGCAATAAATCTTTCAGCTGTAAGATCCGGGCGATTGAAATATTCTCGTGCTAAACCATCGCCACCAATATACAACTCACCTGTGATTCCAATTGGGACGGGTTGTAAATGGGAGTCTAATATATAAACTTGGGTATTAGCAATGGGGCGACCAATAGGAATAGAAGCCCCTGGCTTTAGTGGTGCTGTAATGTCATAACAGCAGGTAAAAGTTGTACTTTCTGTCGGACCGTAACCATTAATTAGTTTACAGTTTTCTACTGTGTTGATAAATTTCTGGACATGGGTAACGGATAAAACATCACCACCTGCTAACAGTTGACATAAGGGTTTTAAAGCATCAATTTTTTCATCGACTATTAGATGGAATAAACCCGCCGTTAGCCATAATGTTGTCACCTGATATTGCTGAATAAATTGCCCTAATTCGTCTAAAGATGGCGTATGGGGAGGGAATATTATTAGTTTTCCACCATTAAGCAAACAACCCCAGATTTCAAAAGTTGAAGCATCAAAAGAGATAGGGCTAATTTGCAGAAATACTTCTTTGTTAGTAAGGCTTACATAGTTAGTTTCTTTGACTAATCTAACTACACCTTGATGGATAACACTAACACCTTTGGGCTGACCTGTAGAACCAGATGTGTACATTACATAAGCCAAGTTGTCAGCCTTGACATTACTAATTAAATTCTCTGGTGTTGCTTGGTTGATAGTATCCCAGTCAGTATCTAAACAAATTACACTTGCTGCGTGAGCAGGTAGTTTGTCAATTAGCTGTTTTTGAGTCAACAGTAATTTGATCTGGGTGTCTGAAAGCATAAAAGCCAAACGTTCTTGCGGATACCCCGGATCTAGGGGGATGTAAGCTCCACCTGCTTTCAGAATGCCTAAAAGACCTACTACCATTTCTAAGGAGCGATCAACGCAGATCCCCACAAGAACATCTGCACCTACTCCTAATGTTTGTAGGTATTGCGCTAATTGGTTGGCGCGAATATCTAACTCTCGATAAGTAAGTTGTTGTTCTTGAAATACCAAAGCCACAGCATCAGGGGTGCGTTCTACCTGCTCCTCAAATAAATGATGAATGCATTTATGTTGGGGATAGTCTGTTTGTGTCTGGTTCCATGTTGCTAATAACTGTTGCTCAACTGCTGGTAAAATTGGCAATTTAGCAATACTTTGATTGGGGTTAGCAACTATACCCAATAACAAAGTTTCAAACTCTGCCATCCGGTGGCGAATAGTGTCAGCGTCAAATAAATTAGTGTTGTACTGACATTCCAGGGTCATCTGACCATGTAATTCTGTGGCGTTGATGAACAGTTCAAAATTCTCAAAAGCGCGGGGGTTAGAGAAAAATTCTACTTCCAATCCAGTGAAAGGGAGTTTATCACTATCTAAACCCTGATCGATATTAAATGTAATGGGAACTAAGGGAATGCGGCTAGAATCCCGTGCCAAAACTAATTTTTTGACCAGACTGCCAAAGGTAAATTGTTGATGATCGTAAGCATCTAAGACAGCCGATCGCCGCGATCGCAAATAGTCACTGAAAGATTTTTCACCATCAATCTGGCTACGCAATGGTAATAAGTTTACACAGTGTCCTACGAGATTATATTGCCCCAAAGCGGCTTGTCCGGCGGCTGGAATACCTACAACCAAGTCGTTTTGTCCCGTCAGACGGTGCAGCCAAACCTCAAATCCTCCTAGGATAGTAGTCATAAAGCTACAACCGAGTTTTGTCCCTAGTTGTTTGAGGTTGGCAACTAGTTCGGGACTTAAATGCCAATCTTCGCGGGCAGCATTAAAGGTTCTGAGTGGTGGACGGGGGCGATCGCTGGGGAAATCCAGCACAGGTACAGTGTCAGCGAATTGTTCCAACCAATATTTTTCTGTGGCGATCGCTTCTGGACTATCCGCCTCTTCTTCCTGCAAAATCGCATATTCACTTAAATTGTCTGGTTCTTCCAATTCAGGAACAATACCCTGTTGCAAGCCAGAATAAAGTTTACCCAAATCTGGCATCAACACTGCCCAAGACCAACCATCACAAATAATATGATGTGCTGTCAAAGTAGCTAGATGCTCCTGCGCCTGCAATTTGACAATTTTTGCCCGAAATAGCGGACCATGTTCCAAATCAAAAGGTTGCTCTACCTCTTGTCGCAAGATACTAGCTAATTTTTCCTGTTGTTCTTGTGGTTCCAGGTTAGAAATATCAATAACAGGGATTTCAATTTGCCGAGAAGCAACAATGCAGAGTGTATTGCCATCGGTGCTAAAAGTTGTCCGCAGTGCTTCATGACGTTGTACTAACTTTTCCACCGCAGACTGGAAAACTTTGACATCAAGTTCGCCTTTTAACCGCAGAGATTGGGACTCGTTATAAGCACAATTGGCAGCATCCCCCATTTGTACAGAAGCCCAGATTTCTTTTTGTGATTCTGTGGCAGGGGCGGTTAGAAGTAATTCTCCATCTGCAAATGGATCAAAATCAACCGCAGTTAAACTGGATTGGTAATCTACAGGTAATAAGCTCATAAAATTCTATTATTTTCTCAGTTTATTCAAAGTAAAATTTAATTTTTTCTTGGCAAAATATTGGCATTTAAATTCATTGTTTAGCCAAGATTGTAGACTTTAAATAATTACGCATTGGAACCTCTACAAATCTATATGTCAATGATGCAGCCAATATGATAATCATAAGAAATACTCCTAGAGATGTCAAGGCTTGATATTCTGTGAATTCTTTGCCAAAAGCATGGTGGAATTTATAAATCCATAATGTTTTTAACAATTCTTGAACAAACCAATGAACCATGTAAATCGAGTAAGATATAGTCCCGAAATACAGCATTAACCGTGAATTTAGAAATTTTGATATTACACTATTATTGTTGATAGATACAGCTAAAATTAGGATAGAAAAAGCTGGCAAAATTAGCCAATCATGAAGACTACGCCAATAATTCCAGTAGTAATTCATAATCAGAACTATCCAAGTTATAGCTATAATTGCTAGTAAATTAAGATTAAAATAATTTCTATAATTACCTCTGCGATAGACTTTATAAGTTATAATGCCGAGTATGCACTCTAGCCCGCACCTAGCTATGGAAGGTATGCCAATAATACTATCTAGATTTCCACGGGTAAAAGCGATTAGTAGTAATATACTGAAGAGAGCAAAAGCATAAATTTTTAAATCATTTTTCTCATTATTTCGTAATAATAAAAACAAGAAAAAGGGAAATATGCAATAAATAACAAACTCTACACTAATTGACCAAGCTGGCTCATTCCAATAAGTATCGCACCAAAATAAAGGTGGGCAATTTAAGTCGAATGCTTGGAGAAGGAAAATATTAGCAAAAAGGGCAGTTAAGTTAAATTTGCCAGTAAAAGCAGAATTATCTAGTAAAAATATTTTTAAAATTTCTAATCCGATAAATAGAGATAGAATAAATATATGTAAAGGATAAATTCTGGCAAAACGCGACAATAAATATGAACGATATTTAGATGAATTAACTTTTAATGAAAAATCTTCAATATAAATGTGGGTCATGATAAAACCACTCAGAATGAAGAAAAAATCAACCCACAAATATCCATTACGAAAAAAATTGCTATATTCTGATAAAGTTGAACCAGTTTTAGGTAAAGTGTAATATGAAAAATGATGTACAACAACAACCAAAGCTGCAATACCGCGCAGAGCAGTGAGCGAATTGATTTGGTTATACATTGATATTTTTGGCATTGAATTATCTCAAGAATATAAACAGTTAGATATTTTTAGGATAATATTGATGGTTTCATGGGATTTATGAAATACAAGTATGCTAAACATTGTTCACCAGATTATGATTTTGCTAGGCATTGCCCACGCTATTTATAATAATTATTTTGCTATATCAAATCTGTCAAAATTTTAGCTTTTAATTTCTACTATGATCTGGTTAGGACTGACTTGAACCAGCTTTAAGTAGATTATCAGTTAATATAAAAATCCCTAATCGATGAGTATTTAATATTTGCAAACACAGTTAATTTTTGGTGTTGCTGAATTGGAGTAGGAATTGACATTTTTTGATATGGCTTCATACTTTCAATCAGCAACGCCAATTTTTTAAAGTACTCAGGAAACACTTGCAACTTGTAAATACTTCCCAGGTCGCTCGGTATCGGGGATATACCAGGCGGGGTTGCCTTGGGGATCTCGTCCTAATTTGGCATTAGGTTGCGGAGGACGATTACGTAGGCTGTTATTGGTAACTTCAGTGTTTGTTACTTCTATGGGCGGTGCAGACAAAAAGCCAGCAGACTGCATTTCGGCAATACTTTCTTTAAAGGCTGCCATTACAAAAGCTAGATCGGCTTCGGAATGAGCTGTTGTCAAAAAGCAAGGACGGTGATCCCAAGTATGCACTCCCTTATCCCGCAGTAAATAAAATAGTAAGTCTCCATAAGGAAACTCTGGTGCAGATTTCACCATAAACAGGGAGCCGAAGTTATAAGCTGTAAACGGAGCCTGAACTTTCTGGAAATAGCCCATAAGTTCCGCTACAAACTTATCGGTTCTTGCATTGAGATTTTGCTGCAAGCTGGGGCCACTCTGTTTTAAATGTTGAAGTACTGCTTTGGCGGCTGCTAGTGCTAAAGGATGGCGGACAAAAGTGCCGGCAAAGTAAGTCACGCCAACTTCTGGAACTGAGTCATCCCCAAACTGCCAAAATCCACCATCTAAAGCATCCATATATTGCGATTTTCCAGCAATGACTCCAATCGGTAGTCCACCGCCCACAATCTTGCCGTAGGTTGCTATATCAGCTTTGATACCAAAATGTGCCTGAGCGCCACCTGGATGAATTCTAAATCCGGTAACGATTTCATCAAAAATTAGAGCAATACCAGCTTCTTCCGTGAAATCACGCAATTGCTGAAGGAATTCCTTGGGCTGGTATTCAGGGCGACGGCTTTGCACAGATTCAACCATCACTGCTGCTAATTCATCAGCCCGACTTCTAAGAATTTCTAGAGACTCAGGTGAATCGTAGTCCACCACCAAAATGTTCTCTACCATTTCAGGTGGGATACCAGGAGCAGCAGGAATTGACCGGAGTTTTTTTGTCCCCCGAACAATTACTTCATCCAAAATACCGTGATAAGCCCCCGAAAAGATGGCGATTAAATTACGCCCTGTGATGGTGCGTGCCATCCGCATCGCTCCCAAAACCGCTTCTGAACCTGTGTTGCAAAAGGCTGCTCGGTCAAAGTTGGTCAACTCACACATCAGCTTTGCCACTTCTCCAACCAAGGGAGTCTGCGGCCCAATTTCCATGCCTAGTTTCAGTTGCGCTTCAATTGCTTCGGTAATGAAAGGTGGCGACCAACCAAACAAATTCAAACCAAAGCCATTGCTTAAATCGACATATTCATTACCATCAAGATCCCAAAGTTTAGAACCTGATGAACGAGACGCTACGATGGGATAAACCATCTCTTTCATCGTCGGGTTAAAGCCAGAAACAGTTCTTGGATCTGCCAAATAAGGGCGATGAGATTGAGTGTATTCTTTAGATTTTTGAGTCCGTTTTGTATATCTTTGGATAATTTTATCTAGATGATTGCGTTGTTGCGCTGTCAGAGTTTTAGTCTGAGTTTTTTCAATTCGAGCAGCCGCACCAAATGCCTTTTTAGCACCATTTGATTCCGTCTCTACCGATGCAGGTGATTCTTTGCTCGTTTGAGTAGCTGGGATAGATACGGCATTTTGTGGTTTGACATCATTATTTTGAGGTGTCGCCGCAGGTACAACTGGGATTGTTACAGGTTGACTGTTGTTACCCAATAGTGCCAATTGCTGACTCATGATTTGTAGCTGCTGATTAATCACATTTTCGAAGAAACTGGATGCAGCAGGTTGCGGAGAAATCTGAGGTGCAGATCCATTTGTATGAACTTCATGCACTACCAAAGTGGGTGATGTGGTTGCAGGTGCTGGTAATGGTACTTCGGGAATTGGTTCTGTAACGGTTTCTGTTAATCCTAATGCGGATAAAGTTTCGGGAGACAAAGCTGGATTGATAAAGTCAGCCAGTGTTCCTAAATTGGGGTAAATTTCTAGTAACTGCCTAAGTGTTACCTTTACTTGAAATTTTTTCTTTAACGCTAGCCCCACTTGAGTCAGTGATAAAGAATCTAATCCCATTTCTAAAAATGTTGTCGAATCGTCAACACTAGCGATTTCCAATCCTGATGTTTCTTCAATAATTTCTTTTAGCAGAGGAATAAGCTTTTGCTGAGGAGATTTTGTCATATCTTGGGTCTTTTCTAACTGGGGATTTGAAGGTTTGGGAGTTGCTGTGCGATTGGGATGAGGTAAAGGATCAATCCAGAAGCGTTGGCGTTCAAAGGGATAAGTAGGCAGAGGAATTCGTTGTCGCGTTTCCCTTTGATAGAAGTTGCTCCAGTCAATAGATACTCCTGCTAGCCACAGTTGTCCTACTGCCTTGAGTAATGCTGTCCATTCGGCTTCATTCTCAGCGTTATCACTCAGAGAAGCGATCGCTATCTGTTGTTTAATATCTTTTGCTTGTTGGCGGGCTAAGGTCGTAGTTGTAATTCGCGGCCCAACTTCTAACAATACGCGTTCTGGTTGCTGCCATAAGGTTTGTATCCCCTCCGCAAATCGCACAGTCTGACGTAGATGTGTAGCCCAATACATCGGATCAGTTGCTTGCTGGGCTGTAATCCAGTCGGCGGTAACTGTGGAAACAAAGGGAATTTGAGGAGGTGATAATTTAACTTTCCTAACTACCTCTGCAAAGGGGGCTATGATGTCATCCATCATTGGGGAATGGAAAGCGTGGGAGGTGTGTAAACGGCGACAGACAACTTCTTCGCTTTCTAGTTCTTTTTGCAGAGCCGCGATCGCCTCTGTGGGGCCAGAAACTACACATAGGGAAGGGCCATTAATTGCTGCGATCGCTAATTCTGGACTCAATCGCGGCTCTACCTCTTTGGCTGGTAAGCGCACTGAGAGCATAGCCCCTTCTGGTAAGTTCCACATGAAGCGACCGCGATTTGCAACCAACATCAGCGCATCTTCTAAGGTGAATACACCCGCAATACAGGCGGCGACAAATTCGCCAATGCTGTGACCAATCATCGCTTGGGGCTTGACTCCCCAACTTTGCCACAGTTGCGCTAAAGCGTATTCAACGACGAATAATGCTGGTTGAGTAAAGCAGGTTTGCTTTAGGGCAATAGCCGCAGTTTCGCGATCGCTTGGCGCGGGATATATAATTTTTCGTAAATCACCGCCCAGTAATGGTTTAAGGATTTCTGCACATTCATCTACTACCTCCTGAAACACAGGTTCGCGGTTGTAGAGATTCAGTCCCATATCCACATATTGCGACCCTTGTCCGGGGAACATGAAGGCAACGGCTGGATTACGGATTTCTGTATGGCGGGTATTTACTTGATTGGGATCTAAAGATTGTAAGGCCGCGATCGCATCTGTGATGTCGTGACAAACTACACTACGTCGATAATTTAAGGCTTTGCGCCCTCGCTGTAGGGTATAAGCTACATCGGCTAAGTTAATTTCAGCATTGTACTGGAGATGTTGCTGCAAATTTGCTGTTGCAGCTTCTAAGGCTGTACTAGTTTTTGCCGAGAGCAACAATAGCTGCTGTGGACGAGAAGATCCAGAATTTTGAATTTGTGGCGCTTCTTCCAGCACAATATGAGCATTAGTTCCACCGACACCAAAAGAACTTACACCGGCTCGTCGCGGAGTTTCACCTTCTGGCCATTCAGCTAGTTTGGTATTTACATAGAAGGGGCTGTTGGCAAAGTCAATCTTGGGATTGGGAGCCTCAAAATTTAAGCTAGGTGGAATCTTTTTATAATGGAGGGCAAGAACAGTTTTAATTAATCCTGCTACCCCAGCCGCCGCAACTAAATGTCCGACATTGCTTTTCAGAGAGCCGATCGCACAAAATTGTTTGGCATCTGTATGCACACGAAATGCTTGCGTCAGCGCTTCAATTTCAATGGGGTCGCCTAAAGGTGTAGCTGTGCCGTGAGCTTCAATATAAGAGATGGTTTCTGGGTGGAAGTTGGCATAAGCTTGCGCCATTGCAACGGCTTCTGCTTGTCCGTCTACGCTGGGAGCCGTAAAGCTTACTTTATCAGCGCCATCATTATTAATACCTGAACCACGAATTACGGCATAGATGCGATCGCCTTCATTGAGTGCATCTTCTAAACGCTTGAGGACAACTATTCCTGCACCATTGTTGAACATTGTGCCCTGAGCGCTGGCATCAAAGGGACGACAATGACCATCTCCAGACAGCATACTGCCTTCTTGAGCCATATAACCGCTATTTTGGGGTGTAGTCATGGATACACCACCAGCTAAAGCCATATCGCACTGATAGCTGCTTAAGGCTTGACAAGCTTGAATAATTGCTACTAAAGAAGTAGAGCAAGCTGTATTAACACTGACAGCCGGACCTTTAAGGTTGAGCTTGTAAGCAGCACGGGTGGTTAAAAAGTCTTTTTCATTTGCTAACATCGTCTGGAACTCGCCGATGCGATCGACAATTTCCATGCGTCCAGAAATGTGGTTAGCAAAATAAGTATTTTGACCACAACCAGCGTATAAACCAATCAAACCCTCAAAAGATTCTGATTCATAACCAGCATTTTCTAAAGCTTCATAAACCAACTCTAGAAAAACTCTGGCTTGTGGATCCATAATCACAGCTTCCAGTGGATTAATGCCAAAGAAGGCAGCATCAAAAGTTTCTCCCCCAGGAATGATTCCTCTAGCTTTTACATAACTGGGATCTTTGCAAAGGTTCGGGTCAATGCTGGGATCTAATTCCTCATCTTGAAAAAAAGTCGTTGACTCTAATCCCTCACACAGATTGCGCCAAAACTCATCAACATTGCCAGCGCCAGGAAATCTTCCTACCATGCCGATAATGGCAACACCATCAATAGGATCTTGGTTATCTGAGGTTTGCATATTTACCATTGCTTAAACACCTTGTTGATGATTACGGCGACGAGCTTGAGCTGCTTGTTGGCGTTGAGCACGATTTTGCAGCTTGTCATGAGATGGTTGGCTGTTTTGGTTTGAATGCAAATATTTTGCTAAAGAGCCAATCGTTGAATACTGAAATAGCTTCACAGCAGGTAGTTCAATACCAAGTTCCTGTTTGACTCGTGCAGCAACTTGTAGAATTGAGATTGAAGTTCCTCCCAAATCAAAGAAATTATCATCAATCCCAACGCGATCGATTTTGAGCAATTCAGATAAAATACCTGCAAGCAAACGTTCTAAATCGGTTTGGGGAGCAATGTACGCTTGTTCCAGTTGCGGACGTTCTCTACTTGGTGCTGGCAATTTATGTCTATCTACTTTGCCATTTGCGGTTAGAGGCAGTGATTCTAACATCACAAACGCTGATGGCACCATGTAATGAGGTAGTTGCTGCTGTAAAAAACTACGTAAATTATTGTGTGTATATTTACTGTTATAGTGAGGAACAATATAAGCAGTCAACTGCTTTTCACCTGTTTCATTCTGACGAGCTAAAACAACAATTTCTCGAACATCAGGATGTTGTGCAATCTCCCGCTCAATTTCCCCTAGTTCAATTCGGAAACCGCGAATTTTTACCTGATTGTCAATCCGACCTAAAAACTCGATATTGCCATCTGGAAGATAACGAGCTAAATCTCCAGTTTTGTAAAGGCGGGTTGCCAAATTGTTATCAAATGAATGAGAAATAAATTTTTCGGCAGTCAATTCGGGGCGATTCAAATACCCTCTAGCTAATCCATCTCCAGCAATGTACAATTCGCCAACTTCTCCAATTGCTACTGCTTGGAAGTTGTTGTCTAATATATAAACTTGGGTATTAGCAATTGGGCGACCAATAGGAATAGATACACCTGGTTGCAGTGGCGCTGTTATAAGATGGCAGCAGGTAAAAGTTGTATTCTCAGTTGGCCCATAACCATTAATTAGCTGACAGTTCTCTACTGTTTGGAGAAACTTCTGCACATGGGGAACAGATAAGACATCGCCACCCGCTAAAAGTTGACGCAAAGATTTTAACGCATCAATTTTTTCATCCACTATGAGATGGAATAAGCCGGCTGTCAGCCAAAGAGTAGTGACTTGATATTGTTGAATAATCTGCCCTAATTCTTCTAATGATGGTGTATGAGGAGGGCAAATTACTAGTTGCCCACCGTTAAGTAAGCAACCCCAAATTTCAAAAGTTGAAGCATCGAAGGAAATAGGAGCAAGTTGCAGAATTATTTCTTCAGCCGTGAGGTGAGCATAATTAGTTTCTTTGACCAATCTAACTACACCACGATGGATAACGCTAACCCCTTTGGGTGTACCTGTAGAACCTGATGTATACATGACATAAGCCAAGTTTTCAGCAGTGACATTAGTGCTTAGGTTCTCTTTTTTATTTTGGGCGATTGTATGCCAATCTGCATCTAGGCAAATTACAAATGCGCTATGAGTAGGTAATTTAGCAACTAGTTCTTTTTGAGTTAATAGTACTGATACCTGGGTATCTAATAGCATAAAAGCTAAACGTTCTTGTGGGTACCCTGGATCTAGCGGTACATAAGCTCCACCCGCTTTGAGAATAGCTAAAAGTGCTACAACCATTTCTAAGGAGCGCTCTATGCAGATACCTACAAGAGTTTCTGCTCCTATACCTAGTGTTTGTAGATATTGTGCCAGTTGATTAGCACGACTATTCAAATCTCTATAGGTGAGATGCTGATTATTAAATATTAATGCTACAGCATCAGGTGTTTTCTCAACCTGTGCTTCAAACAACTGATGAATACACGCTTGCTGAGGATAATCCGTTTGAGTCTTATTCCACTCGATCAGTAGGTCTTTTTCGGATTCTTTCAAGATAGGTAATGTTAAATTATATCGTTCTAAGTTATTATCTGATGATAATGATGTTTGAGACTCAGTTACCAGAAATTGATTTTTATTTTTAGCTAATGAATCAGTTATTGCTTTCATATTTTATTTCCGCAAAAAATAAATCTTTTTGCAAAACTTGTAGTTTTTAAGTAGTGCTGCATTTTTAACTCAATAAATGTCAAGTTTAACGATGCAGCTAATGTTACTACTAAACTATACAAAATCAGAATTATTACTGAGTGAAAAATACTAAGGTTTGTTCTAAAATTCATATTGAGAG
>NZ_JAAGOG010000393.1:0-2505 GCF_010747425.1 Nostoc sp. UIC 10630 | reverse complement strand
TCAAAGTCAAAAGCTGTCATAGTAGCTGCTGCCTTTCTTTAATGTTAGTTTTCGCAAAAAATAAGCGAAGCTTTAATCCTGGGTGGGTAATTCTACATTATTTTCTTGATAGGTCATTGTTTAATATCAACAGATTTCACTCTCTCATTGGCGAAGCCGTTGATTTCAGATGTATCTATCAAGTACAGAGCCAATAAAACAGCGCTCTTGTTACTACAAAAGCGCTAGATAATGTAAAAGCTTTTTACTATTTATTTATCTGTGTGAAACAAATCTTGCTAACAACTCTTCACGAGATGACTGAAGACATAGCGGGGTAAATTCCTCTGGTGTTAGCTGCAACAAACTATCGGCTACTCTTGAGAGTTCTTCATCCACAGAACCAAATCTGAATCTCAACAAGTTTTCTACAACCTGACGGCGTTCAAGTTGTACTCCCTCTTGTACCGCTTGCGCTCTTGCTTCTTCGTAAGCTTGAGTTAAGTTCATGATCAACTCCTGGTTATCTCTGGTTAATTCTGTCTGTGTCATTACACTGATACGCCACCTGTAAATTATTTCTAGTACGTTCCGGCGTACAAGATCGGATGGTGGTAGTGCAATGATTTCACTTACTGCTTGCTTTTGAATTGCTCCCCGTCCCAAAAGCCTCAACCATAGCGTTTCTGAAGTAACTGGTAGTTGGTTAATTGCTACTATTGCAATTCTAAAAACATTAGGCAGAAAGTATATTCCAGTAGTCCAGTTTTCTAACTCTAATTGTGCGCCAAAACCTTTGAGTAAATCTTGCGAAGCTAATGGTACTACAATCCATAAACGAGGTAAATCATTATCATCTAAAGTTTTTCCTTCTGCCGATGCATGACAGTTCAAAGTTGAAAAGACACTTAAAAGTTTATGTAGGCAGCTTCGGACTTCTGTTTCACCAATTTGCTCATAATAAACTTCTATTGAACAATCACTTTGAGCAACTTTAGCAAGTAATCCAAGTGAGTGTCTTTCGGTTTGAATTGTCCCTTTCGGAAAAAACAGAACAATTCCCCGCCTTTCTGAATCGGTTATTACGCCACTAACTTCTACGCTACCTAATGGTGAAAGCAAGCCTTCAAGATAATGCTCAACAAACAGACTATAAAATTTTTGGGTCATTCAAAGGACAAATTGCGAAGGATAGTTTATATCAATACCAAAATCGCTTTCATTGACTGGGAAAGTATTAGTCTTAATCAATACTGTCCTAAAGCAGCTTGAAAAACTTGTTCAGCAGTCAAATTTAGCTCTCTTAAAGTAGGTGATTGAATCCGGTCATTTCCTCGAAATTGAGCAACTTGATATTCACCTTCAACTAAAGCATAAACTGATATTGTCGGTTGTTTAGGATTTCCAATAAACCGCTTTCCACCAAGAGCAGCATAGTCAACAATCCAATATTCTGGAATCCCAATTTCCTCGTACTCACCAAATTTAAGGAAATAATCATCACGCCAATTTGTACTTACAACTTCCACGGCTAATGGAATTGATTCTGCTTGAGTAACTGTTGATGCTTTTTTCCAGAGGGGTTCATTGACCAAGTTAGGAAGATTCAATACTAATACATCTGGAATATAACCAGATTTCCTATCAACTGATTTGACTAATACTTGACCAGGAATAGTATAAGCTAGATTAAACCTGCGAATCTCAAAATTGAGTTCTCTAATCAAAAATGCTCTAACTAGCTCATGTTCTCCTGTTGGTTGCATTTCTACTATTACTCCTTTGTATAGTTCATATCTGCCATTTTCTGGTTTCCACTCTAGAAATTCTTCAAAAGTAACTGGTTCTGGTAAAGCTTGAAACATCGTATTATCTCTTCAAGTTTGAACTGATGCCAACGGAATGTTTGTTCGCGCAAAAATTTTAGATTTGCTTCTATCTTTACATTTAAATAAAGGATCTTGTTTTCAAATTGGTAAGTGGACAGTTTTTCTAATTTATCCTGTCCACTGTTCAGATTTATTTAATTTTATGCTACCGCTAACTCTAAGCTAACGTATGGCACTTCACTAGTTACCGGAGCTATGGCAAAGGATTCAACAGCCTCCCTGACACACCAGTACCGTACTCCATCGCCACAGCGCCAGTAGTATGTCTTGGGGTCGTTTTCCCAGACTTCCTCAGTGTTTCTGACCTTGAAGAGTATGCCCAAGAACTCACCATCTAGATATACGTTGTGAGCCGTCTGAAGGTCAGTGCGTCCTACATAGGTCAGTCGATAGCCGTCTACTGGTTCGCACAAGTCTTCTGCACGAGTCCCGCGATACCCACAGTTACCGCACCCATGTCCTTCGCAGTCTGGACAGATGGCAGCAGGCATATTCCACTTCGGCAGTGTAAAATCCCATTCAGCCGGTGGGGAAAATAATCGAGCCTTGTGAGATATATACTTGAGTTTGGACTAATTGGCATTTAGTAGCAATGATATAGAAGGCAAGAGAAAGTGACCTAATTTCTTTTAGGGGC
>NZ_JAAGOG010000135.1:0-23828 GCF_010747425.1 Nostoc sp. UIC 10630 | reverse complement strand
TATCCGACACACGACCTTTGATTTCCCCACCCTTCAAATGTACGGAGCTTTTTCAGAAATCAAATATTAGTCCTATATTATTATTGTTAATATAAGGTATAAAACAACAGTGATTATACTTAAATTGTTCTGGTTTCGATTTCTGAGCTTGAGGAATGAAAGCTGATTAACTTCAGGTTGAGAGCGTTAATTCTGACTTCAGCTTACCATCTTCCATATCAACGATGCGATCGGCAATGTCAAGGATGCGGTTGTCATGAGTAACCATCAAGATAGTACAGCTTTGTTCTTTTGCCAGTTTTTGCATAAGATTGACTACATCCCGACCTGATTGACTGTCAAGGGCGGCGGTGGGTTCATCCGCTAGGATTATTTGAGGATGACTGACTAAGGCGCGAGCGATCGCTACTCGTTGCTTTTGTCCTCCAGATAGTTTTTCAGGATAGTAATGTAAATGATTTCCTAATCCTACCTGCTCTAACATCTGGGCTGACCTAGCTAGCATATTTTTTAACCCAAGATATTTGTGCAATTCCAAAGCCATTTTGACGTTTTGGAGTGCCGTTAAACTCCCATGTAAGTTATGTGCTTGAAAAATATAACCGTTATGCCGTCGCGCTTGTACTAATTGTTCAGCACTAGCACCACAAAGTTCTCGCCCCAACACCTGTAAACTACCAGATTGAGCAGAACGCAATCCACCAACTAAGGTTAGCAAGGTAGTCTTTCCAGAACCAGAGGGCCCAGTCATAATAATAATTTCACCGGCGTTAATCTCTAAGTTGATATTAGATAAAACTTGCTTGCGGAGGGAACTGTTACCAAAGTGGTGGTCAAGATTTTTAATAGAGATCACAGGTTGACTAGTCATAAATAGCTCGATTATTGGTAACAATTATCACTGGTGATTTGTCCTTTGTTCTTTGCAAATGACCAATGAGAAATGACAAATTTAGAACATATCAGCAGGATCGGTGGCTTGGAGTTTGCGGGTGGCGATCGCACCGGAAATTGTACACATAATGATAGTCAGCACTAATACCTGCAATGCCCGAATCGCAGTCATGTACATGGGTAAGTTTGTGGCACTGCGAGTCAGTTGGTAAAGTGCTAAGGACACTCCCAATCCGGGGAGAAAGCCTAGTGCTGCTAATATCAACGATTCTTCAAGCACCACACCCAGCAGGTAGTAATTGCGATATCCCATTGCTTTAAAGGTGGCGTATTCCCGAACATGGGCATTAACATCGGTGGAAAGGACTTGATAGACGATAATCACGCCCACCACAAAGCCCATTGATACACCCAGGCTGAAAATAAAGCCAATTGGGGAATTTGTCCTCCAAAAGTTGTTTTCAAATTCAATAAATTCGGCGTGGGTTAAGACTTTAACATCATCTCTCAGGTAGGCTTTCAAGCTTGCTGCCACTTTTTTCGGGTCATAGCCTGGTTTTACCTGAATCAAACCTAGACTGATGCTACTTGACTGTCGCCCAGAAAATAGCCGCAAAAAGTTTTGATCGCTAGTAATCAGATTGCCATCAGAACCAAAGGAAGCCCCGACTTGAAATAAGCCACTAATGGTAATTGTGCGCCGTTCTATTTCGGTGGTTAGGGTTTTCCCTTGGTCAATTTGAGCGATCGCTTTTTGATAATCTCCTCTTGCGCCACGATCGAACAAAACCGTATCTGGTAGCTTAATTGCCTGCAACTGCTGGTTAACATCCGGTAAGTCAAAGGCTGGCTTATCTGGATTAAACCCGATAACTAACACCCCCGTCTCACGATGTGTTTGAGGATTTTTCCAGATTGTATTATTGAAATACATTGGTTCTGCCGACTTCACCCCTGGTATATCCATTGCTTGGTAAAGTCGCCGACGAGAAAATGTAGACAAGCTTGGCAGGTTACGGGCTTGGGGACTGGTTAAAACAATGTCTGCTTGCAAACTGCGATGTAGTCTGGTGTTACTGTCATACAGCGCAGTCTGAAAGCCCAGCTGCATGAACATGAGAAGATCCGCAAAGGCAATGCCTGACAAAGCCACCAAGAGGCGGCTTTTTTCATGGTTCAGTTGCAGCCATCCTAGAGGGGTTCGCCGTCGCAGTTGTTTGATCAATCCCATAATTAGGTACTGGGTATTGGGTATTGGGGACTGGGTATTAGGGATTGGGATTATTCTTCCCCAGTCACTAGTCTCTAGTCCCCAATCCCTTATTTTTCACAATTCAATTACTGCCTTAACTTGCATATTGGTTAAGCTGGCAGCTTTTCGACTGGAAACTTCATCTAGTCGGATATAAACTTCTACTACTCGGTTGTCGATATTGCTGACGGGATCTGTGTTAATGACACTCTGTCGTCGCACTTGCAAACCTTTGCGATCTACGATTCCCTGCAATTCAAGGGGGAGGTAATCACCAAATATTCGTACTTGTTGCCCTGAATGAACTTTGCCGATATCGCTTTCATAGACTTCGGCTATGACATACATTTGGCTAGTTTGTCCAATATCAGCAATGCCATTATTTGATACTAATTCGCCAGGATGGGTGTGGATCTCAAATACCTGTCCATTTTGGGGCGATCGCACTTGGGCCTGTTTTAGATTGATTTTTGCCAGATTCATGGCTGCTACAGCCCGATTGATTTCTGCTTGGGCAGCTTCTACATCTACTCCTCGTACCTCAGCAATTTCCTCAAGGGTTGCCGTGGCCTGTTTTACCTGTTGCTGGCTAGCTGATTGGGTACGATTTAACTGTGCTTGTGCTTCTTGCAGGCTTTTTTGGGCGGTTTCCAGGTTTAAACGCTTACTATCTCGTTGGGAAGCGGAAATTGCACCTTGTTGATATAGTTGCTGATAACGTTCGTCTTCTGCCTGGGCATTTTGCACTTCGGCTTGGAATCGCTCAATTGTCGCTGCTTGAGTATTAATATCACCTTGGCGTTCTGCTTCTAAGCGAGCGATCGCGGCTTTTTGGGCGGCAATTTCACCACGTTTAGCACCTGCTTGGGTGCGGTTTAGATTTGCCTGTGCTACTTTTACCTGTTCCTGTGCCTCCTTTAATTCTGCCTGCAAGCGATCGCGGCTATTCAAAATTGCAATCAATTGTCCCGCTTTTACCCAATCCCCCTCCTTTACTAACAACTTTTCTACCCGGCTTCCTTCAGCAGATACCGCAGCAGAAAGTTTTATTACCTTTCCCTGTGGTTCAATTCGCCCTAAAGCTGTTACCGTTTTTAACTGTGGCAATTGTGCTGCTGGCACTTGTGTTTCTGGATTTGCATAATTTTGCCAGCGTTTTACTATATAAAAACTTATTCCGCCAACCAATAAAGATGCAATTATACCTATAGCAACAGATGGACGCAGAATAGACTTAGGGAACGTTCTGTACCCTAGTTTTGAGTTTCGCACCATAGATTACCTCTTAACTAGTGGCGCAGAAAAAACTAAATAGATTAAGTTTTTATCCTTACTTCTGTTAGTTGTTGTTAATTTATCGATTCAAAGTTCATAAAAAATGAAAATTGTTGACAATTTATCAATCTGCTGCGGTTTTCTGTATACGATAATAAATCACTCTTCAGTATTAATACTATTTCACTTTAAGGTCGATACAAATAGCCACCAGGAAAGCAAGGTGACAGAATTAGAGACAAATCATTTGTATCAGTCATTTCGTGAAATGGTATAAGAGCCTTATGTTAATGATGAGCTAGTTTTCTTTTTTGAAAGTACTTAGGTATAGTAAACGTTTTCCAAATCACGGGTTGTAACAGTGCCAACAATCAGAGGTAAATTAAGCCAAAAAGAAATATTCTTTGTCATGATAAATTAATAATCTTTAATTCCTAAAAAATCTCTTTAGATTTTATATCTTCATAATTTTTTGTGATATATTTTCACTGTCAAAAGTTATTTTTATAAATTAATTCTGTTAGCATATCCGCAATTTCTTCAGATGTCACAAGCTTTTATTGAGATATAGCTTCTAAATATCTATCCACATAATAAGGGCGCACAGCTAAGTGTACGCCCCCATAAATAAATGTATTCCACTGAATTGAAATATGTGATTTAGCTGATCGAATTGCTCAAAAACACGATGCCGATCGCACAGAAAGCAAAGCCAGCAATGCTAATTTTCCAGGGTAGAGTTCGGTTTATTTCTCCCATACCCATTGCACCACCAATTTCTCTGGCACTCATAGCAACCACAAACAGAGTCAATGTCATACCTACTATATAGGCAATTAGTGGGAGCATTCCTGCCCCAATAATAGAATCAGCAACAGTGTAACCCTGAAATAAACCAGCACTGATGCCCATCAGAGCAAGTACCACAAAATTTGGTTGATTTGGCATCATCAGCATAGTACTAAAAACGATGGTAGAAATAGCGATGGCTGCGCCAACGCTTCCAGCGAACGCAATTTCTATGCCTGGGAAATTTAGCTGGAATAGATGAATTACGATGCCCAAGATTGCTGCTAAGACAAAATATCCAGCGATCGCAGCGCCACGAACAAACATAGATGACAGTAAGCCAATAGCAACAATCCCCACTAAACAATCTAAGCCAATTACTGGATCTGCCAATCCCCAGAGAAAGCCTTCCCACCAGGTAGTGATGGTATGACTATCTGGTGTTCCACTCAATGAACTCAGTAAGCTAATTAAAATTAAAGCTGCGATCGCTCCAATATGGCGATCCATTACCTTCGAGGTCGACAATTCCTGTGAAGCACGGAATTCTGATAATTTCCTTTTGAACATCACTATATGCCAAATTAGTTTTTTCGGTAATTTATACTACCCACCTATCCCAAAAAACTAACGTGGTAATTACACTACCTTGTACTAGCTTCATGAAGTTATCCAAAGCCACGGTGATTGAAAAGTATCACGGTCTACGTAAGCACTGCTATAGCCTCTTGTAGAGAACCCGTCACAGACATCGCTACCAATAATTAATTATCAATATTTGATATTAAACAGGGTATCTAATAGACTGCAAATGTAGTAAGTGAATAGAGCCAAATTTCCTTGTGTCCTGGTATTTTCTCTCAGATAGAATGCTCACCTTTACTCAACCTAAAACTTATCTTAATTGAACTCTATTCAAAAGAAGACTAATCTAGAAAATATCTTCATTGGAAGAGAGAATGAAACTCATCAAATTGTTGTTACTATTTAGTACTGTTCTCATCTTCTTTGTATGGATTAGTCCACTGCACGCTAGTCCAATAGCCCAATTGCCAACTCCTTTACTTCCAGTTACTCAACGGGAAACAACATCTCTAAAAAATTCCCAGGATGTATTGACTGTTGCAACTTTTAACGTCGAGAATTTAGACCCAAAAGATCGACGCTTTGATGATATTGCCAAAATTATCCAAAAGAATTTGAACGCCCCAGATATCATCAGTTTGGTTGAAGTTCAGGATAACAACGGGCCAACCAATGATGATGTTGTGAATGCAAACGAGACTTACCAAAAACTGATTGCTGCGCTCGAAAATATCGGTAGTCCGGCATACGATTTTGTGGATATTGCACCCAGTGACGATCAAGATGGTGGAGAACCTGGAGGTAATATCCGTGTCGGTTTATTATTTCGGCCCAGTCGGATAACTCTAGCAAAACTGCCTAGAAGAGGCGGTTCATTAGATGCTGTGGCTATTACTCGAAGTACAAATGGTCTTGACCTTTCACTCAACCCAGGTCGGATTGATCCTACAAATAGTGCTTTCGAGGAAAGCCGTAAGCCACTTGTAGCAGAATTTATATTTAACGAGCAAAAGCTGTTTATCATTGCTAATCACTTTGTTTCTAAGCTGGGAGGTTCTCCTGGCGATGTTCAACGAGTCAAGCAAGCCGAAATCGTTAATGAATTCGTAGGGCAAATATTAGAAGTTGACCCGCAAGCCAAAGTAATCGTACTGGGTGACTTAAACGATTTACCCGATTCCTTACCTCTGAAAACTTTAAAGGGTAATATTCTTGAGAATCTGACGGATCGTTTACCTGCTAGCGATCGCTTTACTTTCAAATTCCGGGGAAAACCTCAACTTATTGACCATTTGTTGGTCAGTGAAAACCTTTCTGGTTTTGCTCAACCAAAAATTGACATTGTGCATGTCAATGTTGGCTTTAGTCAGCCTGTCAGCGACCATGATCCTGTGATTGCAGCGTTTACATTACCCACTAGCCAGTCCACTTCTGACCCTATTCCTCCTGTTGTTCAACCTACTCCCGTAAATGATTCGGCAATTATATTGCCTCAATTATCCAAAGTCGCTCTAGTTGAAGAACTTGCTAAGAAGTATACGCCTAGCAAAATTTTGAACTACGATCGCGCAAGAGACGAAATGTTTGGCATTATTGACAACCAAGCAGGTATTGTGACAGATATCTATGCCAGTTACCAAATTCGTCTAAATGGTAATGGCGATCCTAGTCAGGAAGCTGACAAATTAGGGCTGAATACTGAACACGTTTGGCCACAAAGTAAAGGGGCTGACAACGGTAATGCTCGAAGTGACCTTCACCATTTATTTCCTGCACGAGAAGATATTAATACTGAGCGAGGAAATAAACCCTTTGATGATATAGCCGACACAAGTACTAAAAAATGGTATCGAAATGATACTGTTCAATCTACAATTCCTAGTAGAGCAATTGACGAGTTTAGCGAATCATCTTCTTCTAAATTTGAGCCTAGAGAGAAAGTAAAAGGGGATATAGCTAGGGCAATTTTCTACTTTTACACTATCTATCGGAATCAGGCTGAGAAGGTAGACCGAAATTACTTTCAGAATCAGCGTCAGACTTTGTGTAAATGGAATCAGCAAGACGTACCGGATATTACTGAAATAGAACGCAGTCATGTGATCGCCAAATTTCAAGGTAATGACAATCCATTTGTGCTAGATGTCACATTAGCTGAACGGGCATACTGTAATCCCTAAAGATTTGGATAGCACAGTTGTGCTATCCAACAAACAATAAAATATGCTTTAAGGTCAAAACTTTAATGCAGTAATTCTTCAACTTGATGCTGGCTCCACAAAGTTCTGTATAAACCCTGTTGTTGCAAGAGTTCTAAGTGATTGCCTATCTGAACAATTTTTCCCTTCTCCATCACAAAAATTCTGTCAGCCGCAGCCGCCGCAGATAATTGATGTGTAATGAAAATTACTGTTTTGCGTTCAGTACCACTGGAGAGATTTTTGAGGATTTGCGTGGCTGTTTGATTATCCACACTAGAGAGAGCATCATCCAAAATTAACACTGGCGCATTGACCAGCATAGCTCTAGCTAAGGCAGTACGTTGTCGTTGACCACCAGAAAGAGTAATACCGCGTTCACCAACAAGAGTTTCATATTGCTGAGGAAAACTGTTAATTTCTGATTCAATTTTGGCAAGTTTAGCAACAGATTCTATCTGCTCTTGTTCGCTAATTGGATCGCCATAGCGGATATTATTTTTGATTGTAGTACTAAATAGAAAACTATCTTGAGGAACGTAAGCGATCGCACCTCGTAAATCTGCCAAAGCTATTTTAGTAATATCCAGCCCATCTAAAAACAATTGTCCTGATTCAATATCCAACAAGCGCGGTAAAGCATTCGCCAAAGTGGATTTTCCCGAACCAATTGCCCCAACAATGGCCACGGTTTCTCCAGGAGCAATAGTAAAGTTAATGTTTTCTAAAGCTGGAGTAGAAGAACCAGGGTAACTGTAGCTAAGATTCTTCGCTGTCACTTCCCCTTTTAGTTCCGCTGCTGGTAGATGTATGGCATCGGCTGCATCTTGAATTTTCGGTGTGACAGAAAGAATAGATTCCAGGCGATCTATACTAACTTCACCCCGTTGGTAAGCAGTAATTGTGAATCCTAAAATGGCTGTCGGGAAAACTAGACGCTCTACATAAATTAACAGTGCTAAAAAGTCGCCAACCTGAAGCGCCCCAGAAGACATCCGTGCTGTCCCTAGCCAGATAATTACCAACGAACTGACATTAGCTAGTCCACCAATTAGCGGAAAAAGTGTATTTCGGAGTTTTGCCAGTTCCAAGTTAGCAGTCAGTAACTGCTGATTTTTTTTGGAGAAGGCTCGACGCTCGTTTGCTTCTTGGGCATAAATTTTAATTAAGGCAATGCCACTAATATCCTCCTGGATGAGTTCGCTGATTTCAGAGAGTTGCTCCTGGACTGCTGCTTGTTGTTTGCGTAAGCGATCGCTAAACAGACTCACCAATAAGAGCATAAAAGGGTAAACTGCCAGAGACGCTAGCGTCAGATCCACACTAATAGCTAGCATTACTGGCAGTGTCAGGGCGTAGGCAAACACCGTATTTGCCAAACTCAAAACGGCAAAACCCAATAAACGTTTGATATTGTCCACATCACTGGTAGCCCGATTAATCAAATCGCCAGCAGTATTACTGGCAAAATAAGCCGGCTCCAGTTTGAGTAAGTGTTCAAAAATCCGTTGTTTCAGGTCAAATTCCACCTGACGACCCACCCCAAATAGCCAAATGCGTGATGCCATCCGCATTAGCCACATCGCCGAACTGAGCAAGACAATAATTACTACATAATGTAGTATTTCGTTCCAGTTGAAGGTTGTTGAGAGTTTATCAACACCAGCACGAATCAACCAAGGGATATAAACGCCCAGTGCATTGACAGACAACAAAGCGAGAATGCCTAATGACGCTTCCCGCCAATGGGGTCGTAAGTAAGCACTGAGTTTAGCGATTCGTCGAGATTTTGCCATTAAAGCAATTTTGCAACTTTATCCTAGATTAACTGCTAGCCCAAGCAGGCAGCTATGTAGAGAGAATGGGGAATGGGGAAGGGAAAAACCTATTTGGGGACAGTGGCTAACTAATTCAACCCTTTGCCCTTTGCCCTTTACCCTTTACCCTTTACCCTTTACCCTTTACCCCTTTTTTTTACTTTATTACCGTTGAACACGCATGAACCTGTAAACTTCAGCGAGATAACTTTCCCAAGTTCTTGTTGTCAATTGCAACGTTTCCGAATTTGGTACAAAGTCTTCAAGTCGTAAACCGCGTGTGCGAATATCTTGAGGATTTCCTTGTAATAGGTAGGGAGGCACTCTTAAATTATAAGAAATAATGCTATCTCCCTTTACATCTGAGATATTTGCTGTGGTGTTTGGTTGCCCTAATGCCACCAGTGTCCCAGATGTTGATATAGCAGATGCTACAGATGTGTCACCTGTCATTGCTAGAGGTGCCCTATAGAGGAAATAGGCGACTGCTGGTGTACTTGCCAACAGCAAAATCGTCAGTGCCCAACCTATCAAGTATCCTCCTGGTTTGTCTATTCCACCTCCTTTAATTTTTTGAGCAGCCAAAATCATCAGTAAAACAGAGGCCCCCAGAGGCTTGAGTGGAAAAGATAGCATTCTCCACAAAGATGCCACAGCTGGTTCACTGGGGTTCAGAAATGAAAGGGCTACGATTACCAAGATAACGACTAAGATTAATCGCCCTACAAAAGTTCCAGAGGGATAAAATCGCTGGAACAAAGAATATACGATAGTGCCAATCAGCAGCCACAGCAGTACCCGGCTTAGCAATAGAAACATAGATTAACTCTCAAATTTTCTGGTGCGGTGAGCCAGTGTGGTGGTAAGACAGTCCACTTGACTAGGGGTTTTTATGCCCCAGGAGGAACTGTCCTGCATGGTTTCCCTGTATAAAACAACTAGTGACTTCTTAGCCGCGACGCTAAAAGCGTCACCCATAAGGTTCAACCTAGAGGTTTCGGGAAATGGATTTATTTTATTGTCAAATTGTAATCGTACTGTTTGACTTAAAATACTTCAAACCTCACACCCAAAGACTACCGTCGTAGTGATTTTAGTTCAAATTTTTAACACTGCGCCTATTATTTATAATTTTCCAGAAGAGTAATGTGGCACCGGTAAACTAAATTAATTGAGTAATCCACTTAAAAGGAAAAACTATGTCGTCTGGAAAGCCTACCATTTTAGTCACGGGGGGAGCTGGATACATTGGTTCTCATACGGTGCTAGCTTTGAAGCAAGCGGGTTATAACGTTATCATCCTTGATAATCTGGTCTATGGGCATCGTGACCTGGTAGAAAAGATTTTACAGGTAGAACTGGTAGTAGGGGATACAGGCGATCGCGCCTTACTAGATCAACTATTTAAAACCCGCGATATTGCTGCTGTGATGCACTTTTCTGCCTACGCCTACGTAGGAGAATCAGTGACTGACCCAGCTAAATACTACCGCAATAACGTTGTTGGTACTTTGACTCTGTTAGAGGCGATGCTGACAGCATCTGTAAAGAAATTTGTCTTTTCTTCTACCTGTGCTACCTACGGCGTGCCAGAATTTGTACCCATTCCAGAAAACCATCCTCAAAATCCGATTAATCCTTATGGCACTACAAAGCTAATGGTAGAGCGGATTCTTTCTGATTTTGATGTTGCTTATGGTTTTCAATCAGTGCGTTTCCGCTATTTTAATGCTGCTGGTGCTAATCCCAATGGCTTACTCGGCGAGGATCACAACCCAGAAACCCATTTGATTCCCTTGGTGCTGATGACAGCTTTAGGCAAACGAGAGTTTATCTCAATTTTCGGCACCGATTACCCCACGCCCGATGGTACTTGTATTCGTGATTATATTCATGTTAACGACTTAGCAGATGCCCATATTTTGGGATTGGAATATTTATTAAAAGGTGGCGATAGCGAAGTTTTTAATTTGGGTAATGGTAGCGGCTTCTCTGTCAGAGAAGTAATTGCAGCTGCCGAACAGGTGACAGGAACTTCGATACCAGTAGAAGAACGCGATCGCCGTCCCGGAGATCCCCCAATTCTCATTGGCACCAGTGAGAAAGCCAGAACAATCTTAGGCTGGCAACCTCAATATCCATCCATCGAAGATATTGTCGCTCATGCGTGGCAGTGGCATCAAAAGCGACATTTGTAAAAGAAGAATTCAGAATAAATTAGTGGGGGGATGGGGAGAAATCTGACCCCGCACACTCCCCACACTCCTCTGCCTACAGTATCGTGAGAAATCCGGGTGAAAGGGCAGATACGAAAAACACTTACACAAAGAATCGCTTAAAATTAAGGCGTAAAAGTGATCGCATAAATTGGCGGTATGAAGTACCTCAATATTCAAGATACAGATAGTACTCTCACAGCGCTATTGGATGAGGTGACAGCAACTCAAACCGAAGTTGTAGTTACTCGTGATGGCATTCCAGTTGCTCGCATTGTGCCTTGGCAAGCAAAACAAACTTCTACTCATCACTACCCATTGCGGGGGCTGCCGATTGGAATTGCAGAAGATTTTGACGAATCTATGCCGGAACTTTGGGAAGCCTTGGGCGAATGATTTTATTAGATACTCATGTTTGGCTCTGGTTACTCCATAATCCAAGTCAGTTATCGAGTCAAGCCCAAGCCGCAATTGATTCAGAAGAACCACAAAGTGGCTTGCTCGTCTCTACTATTTCAGTATGGAATAATTGCAATCAAATTCAGCATTGGAAAACTAACCTTACCGTTACCAATTGATGAATGGTATTCCTTAGCGCGAATGCACTCAGGTATTGTTATCGAGTCTTTGAATCCTCTAGATGCGATCGCCAGTACACAACTGCCGGACAATTTTCATAAAGATCCAGCAGACAGAATTATAGTTGCGATCGCTAGACGATATGGAATTCCTCTGGTAACTTGCGATGCGAAGATTCTGAATTATCCTCATGTACAAACGATCTGGTGAAGTGAATTCACACAAAGGGAGACACAAAAAAATGTCTCCCTCTGCTCCCTACTCCCCACCCCCTCTCATGTTTCGCAGTACGACAACTAAGATGCCGATAAATCCGAAGATTGGCAGTGCGATCGCCCAAATGGGTAATTTCTGAGATTCACCCTCTACTAAATCACCATTGACATCTCGCTGAATTTGTGTATTTTGTGTAGAACCGCCTGCTACAGTAACTTCAAATTTGAAGTTAAAAGGTTTGAATCTTGCCCCAGAGACTGGTTTACCATTTAGTTGCAACTCATAAATACCTGGTTTGGGAAAGGTAATTTCTGTACCTGGAATACCTTGATAACGTTCGGCTGCTACAGCTTCTAACCGTGGTTCTAGCAGTGCAGGCTCTCCGGTTGCATAAGGTTCGGCATAAACAGCCAACCGACAATTACACTGTGACAGGGGAATAACCCTTCCGCCTCTGCGGGTAAGCGCAAACCAGACTTGGGAGGGTTCTCCAGCCCGAGGATTATCATTTGGCTCAATGTGGAGGGTGCCACCAACATCTCCAGAAACTTCCACCTTATGAGCAGATGCAGGGTAAAGATTAGTGACTGATATAACTAAGAAACTCAGGAATAATAAATACTTTATTGTTCCTTGACTCTTCCAAGAAATGCCTTTGAGTAGTTGATGCCTCTGTTTTTGACTCGTTGGGATTGAGCCAGAGAACAAGGATAATTTACCGCGATTTTGTTGGGGGGACATAAAACTTTTCTACGGCTAACTTTGACCAAAAAAAACGCGAACGCACTAGTAAGACACTGAGGGTAATAATTCCCATCAGTACTGCCGCTAAGTTATTTCCCCAAGTTGATTGCAAGGAACCCAAGTAATGGGAACCAATCAACACAGCATGAATAGCACTCAAGAGCAAGGCTGGCACACCCAATAGATGAATCTGTCGCCAACGCTTGCCCAAAGATTTCTGCAACGATTCCCAACTCGTTAAAGCGGCGGGGGACATTAATACTAATGCTACAGCACCCGCAGCCATACCCCACTGAAATTCTGGCGGCATAAAAGAAAAGGCGGCAAAATTCCATTGCAATGAGTGTTCTATCATGTGGAAGGTGTGAACGACAGAAAGCACAAAAGATCCCACCCCCAAGGCGCGGCGATAACGCAATGGTGAAGCCCACAACCCACTAATAGGACGCGCAATTAACGCCAATATTAAGCAGAATAAAGCGGCGTGCCCGGTGTAATCTACCATTGTGTCACCAGTCCGTAGCAGGGTAATGATGCCGATGGTGAGTGTCACCCAACCGCCTAATCGAAATAACTGACTGCGCTTGTCTTTACTTACCAACGACGTGGAGATGCCTACCCCTAGCATAGTGGGCAGGGTTCCCAGTCCAAAAGCCAGCATGGTTGCCCCACCCATCCATAAATTGCCAGTTTCAACGGCTTTGATTTGGGCAGCATACAGAAAACCACAAGGCATTAAACCCCAAGTCATCCCCAAAAGTATTGGTGTCCACCATTTAGTTTTAAAGGAAAGCTTAACCATTCCTGTGCTGAGGCGATCATGTAGCCTACCTTGTAATAGGGGATGTAGCACGGGAATACGCGGGAGCAAATCGGGTTTTACTTGTCCTAAGCCAAACCAAATCAGCATCACACCAGTCAAAATTGCCATCCAGTGCCGAAAGTCGCTGCCAATACCCGCTAGCTGTCCACTTTGCAGCAATACCGAACCTAACGCCCCAATGCCAGCACCGACTAGAGCATAGCTCAACATCCGCCCCAGGTTTAGCAAAAGATGAAATTTTAATTGTTGTCGCCAAGTAGCTGGCTTTTCTGAGGGTGATGTCCCTTTCGGCTGATGAGACAGGGAAAATGCCACTGTTAAAGGGCCACACATGCCAAAACAGTGCCCAAAACTCCCCAGGAACCCCAGGATTGAGATCAGCAACAAATCTACCATAAAAAAAGCCCTGAGTTCTGAGTCATGAGTTCTGAGTGTCAGAATAAAGATTTTGAAGAAGTAATAAGAAATTCTTTTCTTCTTTACTTAGTACTCAGCACTCCTCTAGTGCGGCACTTTACGTAAAGTTGCGATCGCTGTCAAAAGACAAGTTGTCAAACTTGACATTCACTATATAAAAAAAGTAAACAAGCCTGCGTGTAAACATTTATAAAATTAATTTTACAAATAAATAAAGTACATCATGCCCAGCTATCCTCAATGTATTGAGTAGAGTAAGAGAAAGTGTGAGTGGGGTATTATTTTTACCTCACAAAGTTTAAATCTGCTGTATAAATTATTTTTACAAGCTTAATGGTAGTATAACTGTGAATCTTGTCCAACCTTGAGTACTGGTAAATTCTATTGTGCCTTGGAGATATTCTACAAGCTTCTTAACCAATGCCAAGCCCAATCCTGTGCCGCCATGTTTCCAGAAATCGTTGTCAGGAATCCGGTAAAAGGGATCAAAGATTCGAGATTGATCTTTTTGAGGAATTATTACGCCAGAATTGCTAATTTTAATTTCAAAGAAGGGGACTTGAGAATCGATTTCTATCCCAGATTGAGCATCTTCATTAATGAAATCTTTTGTAAGGTAGATGATCTGAGCAGTTAATTGAATCTCTTCATCGGGAGGGGAATATTTGCAAGCGTTGTTGAGTAACTCTGAGACAATTTTGGACAGAAGAGCTAAGTCGGTAACTATCGGTGGTAAGTTTTGAGGGATGCTAACCTGGAAAATCTGTTGCTGACTTCGAGCGCGTTCTCGAAAATACAAGGCTAAATGCGGAAGCCAGTCTTGAAGTTTAAATGAACTTATTTCTAAGGGATAGACATCTGTATCAATCATTTGCATAGACAGCAGATTGTTCACTAAATCTAGCCCCTCTTCACACTGTTGACGCAGAATAGTTAGGTAGCCAGCTACAGACTCAAATGGAGAAAGTAGCTCTGAATTGAAAATGCCTTCTCGCTGAAGAATATTTTCTAGCACGGAGATTGTCATTTTGATATTCTTTAATGGCATTCTCATTTCATGAGAAGTGGTTGCTAAAAAATCCTCTTTAAACTGGTTTAGCCGTTGCAATTGTGATAATTGCTCCCGTTGATAGCAATTGAGTGCTGTTTGAATGGCAACATAAAGTTGTTGTTCTTTGATAAGTTTGAGAATGTAACCAAAAGCAAATGTCAATTTAGCCCGATCCACGGTGCTTTTGTCAGAATGTCCAGTGATGTAGACAATAGGGATTTGAAAACGATTCCAGATTAGTTCCGCCGCATGAATACCGTCCATCTCACCTTGCAACTGGATATCCATCAAAACCAGATTTGGGAGTAATTCAGCAGCTTTCTCAATTGCTGTTTCTGCGGAATCAGCAATATCTGAAACAGTCTATCCTAGCAATTCTAAAGTTTCTTGTAAATTCATAGCTAGGATATATTCATCCTCAACAACCAGAATCCGAACTGTCTCTGTTGTCTGAGTGTTTGATAAAATACTGTTCACGTTCATAAGCTGCTTTTTCTCAAATAAATTTTGAAGTATATAAAAATAATAAAATGCTATGAGCTAGCTTTCGCACTCCGGGCGAAAACGCAAAAATATCGGAGTTTGGTTAAAAATTATTTGAAACATCTGGGTATTTTATTTTTTCGATATCCCTGAACTTTGTTCGATACTGATAAACAATATGGAGGGAATTCAAGGCTGGCTCTAGGTACTTACTTACCTTCGCAGAGGGAATATAAGTTGTGATTATTTTAGGATCAAACTTTGGAGGTAATTTAGCAGTATTATCTCAACCAATATAACCTAACATCATTATAGTTTTAGCAGAGAAAATCCTATCTTGATCTGCTTTTGAAGTATATGGACACCCCAGACAAACAACAACTTGAACCATAATATAGATAATTAAACTTCTAACAATATAGCAATCCTATTTTATTTGTGAAAAATGTAGATTAGGAAATGAACCGCATAGACGCAAAGCGGCTACTCTTCGAGTTCTCCGAAGGAGTCCCCCGTAGGGTAGGACACATTCGCGCAGCGTCTCGTCAGAGAAGGACGCAAAGGAAGGAACGAAGAAAGAGAAGTGTAATTTTCACCAATGATTTAGGACTGCTCTATAAAGATTTTATCTGAGGCTACGCTTTGTTTATGTAGGGACAATTTATGAATTGCCCCTATAGCCTGTAGTTTTGCATCAGTCTTATAGGCATATCTTCAAACAGAAATGATATTAATACAACTTGGATGAGCAAAGGATAAATCACATGAAAAAATGGATTTGGCTAATGCTGTTGCTGCTAGTGACTGTTGCTGTGTTGGGTAGCAGAGGTAACACGCTTTTTGAACAGCGTCCCTCACCAGGAATTGTTGAAAGCATTCCTGTGGAAACGCCGCAACCACAACTAGAGTTAAAAAAAGTTGATGATACCCTACAAGTGTCTACTGATAAGCTATTAAAGCATATCCAAAAGTTAAACTTTCAGCGTTACACGACAACAGAGCGATCGCTCACTCGCACCTATATCACAACTGAACTGAAAAAATTCGGCTGGAAGCCCAAATTAGAAAAGTTCTCTGAGGGTGTAAATATTTTTGCTGAACGTATAGGAACTAACAAAGGCGCTAAAGCAATTCTCGTCGCAGCGCATTACGACACTGTTGCTTTATCCCCCGGTGCTGATGATAACGCTAGTGGTGTAGCTGTAGTGCTAGAAGTTGCGCGGTTGCTTGGTTCTCGCCCCACACCACGGACATTACAACTAGCTTTTTTTGACCAAGAGGAAACAGGACTTTTGGGTAGTCAGGCTTTTGTGAGCAAGACACCACGCTTGCAAAACTTAGACGGAGCGATCGTTATGGATATGGTTGGTTATGCTTGTTACACTGTTGGGTGTCAGAAATACCCGGCGGGTTTGCCGGTTACCCCACCTAGTGACAAGGGCGACTTTTTGGCAGTGGTTGGTGATACAGAACATTTGCCTTTGCTGAATGCCTTTACAAGCTCACAGTTTCTCCCCTCAAGCGCCCTAAATAAACAGGAATCAAATCTGCCACCAGTCCTAATACTACCAATTCCTTTTAAAGGTTTATTGACACCAGACACTTTACGTAGCGATCATGCACCATTTTGGTATCAGGGTGTGGGTGCTGTGCTGGTGACAGATACAGCCAATTTACGGACTCCGCACTATCATCAACCTAGCGATGTTCCAGCGACTATCGAGCGATCGTTTTTTACAGGAGCAGCGCAGATTGTGGTAAATGCTACTAGTAACTTGTTAAATAAGAATAAGGTTTTGCAAAGTCAACCACCAAGCCAAGTGAATAATTCCTAATTAAATAGGACTTACGCAACAGTACAGGCGGTAGGGACAATAAGCTAAGTTCGATTAAAGAACAAATCACTAATTAGGCGTAGCGGTAGTAGTATTTGGTTCAGGTAAAGTCAACGTCCAGTTCTGTTTATCATTGATTTGGAAGTACAAACCTTGGAAAATGAGCCGCAAAGCCGTTCGAGTTCTAACAAACTTCTGCACCAAATAAGTTCCTGGTTCAGCAAAGATACCATTAAAGTTTTTTTTATAACCAAATTGTTTTGAACAGTAACTACCGGCACCTTGGACTGTTACTACAAAAAATGGAGCTTGTTTGTATTCATTAGGAATCATAAAGATTCCATATACATGGTGACGACCACGCCACGGCTGAACAATAACCTTAGTAGCATTTACTTGAAATTTTTTAGTTTTTGATACTAAAAGATCCCCGAAATTACAATCAGAATCATTCACAGGCCACCACAGTGTAATAATACTCAAGGAGAGTAACAAAATTAAAATATAGCGGAGTCTGCGACGCATAAAGCCAAGAAAAATTGTTGATGCGGCTAGTAGAATTTAATGAGTAATGATAGTGCAGCTACAGCAGTAAGACTATCGACCTGCAACACCTCTGCAACACCTTCTAAAAGGCAAAGACAAAACATTAAGCGGCCGTTTAAAATGTGCTGTCAAAAAAATTGCATTCACTCAATTTTGAACTTTAGTTTCTAGATGACCACATACATGAATCTAGTTGCTCTGGATAAATGATTTTTGATTGTTGCTAACAAAATTTTGACATTACTGAAACTGAGAGAAATGCTGAAACTTTTGTAACTAAGAGAATTTTGTATTTAATAATTCAAAATCCAAAATCTAAAATTTGATGAGGATATCAGCCGACAAAAAGTGCAAATTGGAGATGCGTAGTTTTCCGCCGCAGGCATCGCTTCGCCTGTTCTATAGTTTAGTTACAGTATTAAACCTAGCGGAGAAACAATCAGACTTTTGTGGCTGTTAACACTGATTCATGCCCAAATTTTTAGCTGTGATGAATTCTACAATTCGTTACTTTTGATGAGCTTTGATTGCTTTGAGCAGATTGGGGCGATTCCTATCAAGTTCAGGAAAAAATCTGCTTTAATTTCTGAACGATTAAAGTAAAGGGGTAGTCAAATACACAAATATTCGTTATATTCCCCTAAGCAACAGTTGGTATAAATATTTATGGGAAGAAGTTGGAGAAGTCTTAAGACAGTTGCAGGTTTCTTTAGTGCAATTGTACTTACACAGTTTGGGGTAAATACTTCGGCTATTGCGGCTGATACTGTTGTTGTGCGTTTGGGTGTATTTACAGAATCCATCTCCCTGACTGAGTTGCAAAACGCTGCCAAAACAGGGGAATTGCCTAGGAGCTTGCAGTCTTACACTAAAGGATTATCTGAACAACAACGCCGCTTCCTATTAGGGGCACTAGGTATGAATATACCGATGAACGTTGTCACCATTAATAAGTTGCTTAATACTCAGATTGGCACAACTATTCTCCATGACTTCGCTACAGCTTTAGCTCGAAAGGACAATGCTGGGGTACAAGCACTGAGAGGAGGATTGGTATTAGGCTCTACTGCGCCGCAGGGTCTGTCTATATTGAGTTTTATCGCTGCTTATCCGAGTAAACGCTTAGAAATTGATTTACCAAAAGCTTTTATAGTTGCAGGTAGTTTGAATACGGCTTTTTGGCGCACGCAGCAATTTATGCTAGCCATTGCTCCCCGACTCGACTCGACAACACCGCAGATTGCTTTCCCTTTTGATCCCAGCCAACCAGGAACGGCTCAAGTAAAAATACTCAACTTAAGCCTGAATGACCAAAAGCGCAATCGCAAAATTCCAGTTGATATTTACTGGTCAAATGATGCAACTGCCAATAAACCCTTAATTGTCTTTTCTCACGGCTTAGGATCAGTCCGCACGGACTTGCGTTACCTGGCAGAACATTTAGCATCACACGGTTATGTAGTAGCTGCTTTAGAACATCCTGGTAGTAATGAGGATAATATTAATTCTGCATTACAAGGCAAAACCAGACCTGTGAAGCCTCAAGAGTTTTTAAATCGCCCTCAAGATGTTAGTTTTGTTCTCGATGAATTAGAAAAGCTCAACCAGACAGCTAATCATCCCCTACAAGGGAAACTTGCGACCATGAACGCGATGGTTGTTGGTTATTCTTTTGGTGGTAGTACAGCTTTAGCACTGGCGGGAGGAGAGTTACAACTAGAACGGCTCAAACAACGCTGCAAAAAGAACTTGGCTATCTCAAGTCTAGGAGAAGCTATGCAGTGCATCGCTCAAGAACTGCCAGAAAATACCTATCAGTTACGGGATACGAGAATAAAACAGGCGATCGCTCTCAATCCTACAACTTCTCTGATTTTTGGCGAAACTGGGTTAACTAAGGTGCAAATTCCGACTCTAGTATTAGCAGGTTCCGCAGATAAAACCACCCCAGCTTTAACTGAACAGATTGTGGGATTTGACAAAATTCCATCCCCCAAATGGCTAGTTGGTATAGTTGGGGGTACTCATCTGAGTGTAAAAGACCCCAGTAAGACTATGGATCAGATCGGACAACCAAATACACCCATTAGTGGCGGTGAAGTTGTAGGCGAACAAGCAGCAGATATTCGCAAGTACCTTAAAGCTATAACTTTAGCGTTTGCTGCACAGATGACCCCAGAAGCTAAAAACTACGCCGTGTTTCTGACACCAGATTATGCTCAGTTTGCTTCAACTAAAGCATTTCCATTTCGCCTAATTACGCAGATTCCTTCTGATGCTATGGCAGTGGTGAAAGAATTTGCTGATAAATAAGGAACTGGCAATTAAACCAATATTTAATTCTGTAAGACAAGGCCAGTTACTACAAGTTTGGGAGCCAAGGTTGTAGTAACTGGCCTTGTCTTACTCTTTAATCTCTAGATTTTTACTGAATAATTCTTAAATCCTCTCTTCCTTTGCGTCCTTCTCTGAGAGATGCAGCGCGTTGGCACAAGCCTCTCGTAGAAATGAGGGTTCATTCAAATTAAGCGCATCTTCATGAAGAATAGCAGGACTTACGCATTGACAGGAAAGACCAAATATAGATCAATACGCTTCAGCTATTGTCAAAAAGCATAAACTGTGTATGGGCAATTCATGTAGACACAAAGCAGCTGTTCTATGATTTCTCCAATCGAGTACCCGAAGGATATTGCCCCTACAGCACAAGTCTATTTACCATCAGAAAATGATTAATAAAAATCTGAAATGACATATTTAAGTTGATACAGAACATGATTCTTGTGTACAGTGCGTAAGTACTAATTCTGTATGATATAGCATCAATATAATGCCTTCTTCTAGCGAAGACACCAAGGAGGAACGGCAAAAATAAGTATTTAGACAAAAATTTCCGTGTATAAAAAAGATCAACATATGTTAGGATGTTCAGTAAAAACTAAACTTTTACAGTAAAAATAACTATTTGGATATAAACTTTATAATATCTTTGTTGAAAATCATGGAAGCTTAAGAGTGTAAAAAAGTAAGAGCATCTACTGGATAATATATGATGTATGTCTTTTGGCTCAAGTACCAAAAAGCAATAAGCACAACTTGCTTTGTGTGAAAATATCTTTGTGTATTGATTAGTGTAATTTTTTGGACTCGCAAAAATGCCTTAGCATTTTTATTTCCTACAAACTATAAATAAACCAAAAATAAAAAAGTCAAGGCTTGTTTTGTTTACTTAGATAATAGTTAGTTTTGGCACATAATTTGGATTCAGATTTCAAAAATTCTTCTATTTCACCTAAGCTGATGCAACTATATACAATTCTTGAAATCGAACAACTCCAGGAATACGAAGACCGTCCTTACTTACTTGAAACTATAGAGTGGGTGAAAAGTTTTTTAGCAAGACCTCATCCTAACTTAGGAAGACCCGGCGCAGTGTGCCCTTTTGTACCTTACTCTCTCAAGTCAAACAGTATTCGTCTAGCAGTTATTCGTACCAAGTATTTGTATCCAGAACAACTAGAAGAGATTGTTGGACGCTATAAAGATATCTTTTTGAAAATGGAAGTTAAAGAGCAGGAATTAGAAATAAACAAAGCTTTTTTACTTATTTTTCCTGATGTTCATATAGAGGACGCTTGTAAATTAATAGATAGTGTCCAACAAAAACTTAAACCTTTGTTTGTTGAGTCAGGACTGATGATAGGAGAATTTCATAAACGTAATGAAACTCCCGGTATGCACAATCCAGACTTTCGTCCACTTCGTAGCCCTATACCCTTATTGGCTATACGGTTTATGGTTGAGGCTGACCTCCCCTTTCTTCTGAATCCGGCTGATCCACGCTTACGTATTAGATATTTGGAAGCTTATTTAAAGTGTTTTGATAGCAAATTTACGGATGAAACAAAGTTTAGAAATGCTCATCAAGCATTGGCTTTAGCGAAAGAGCAACTTAAACAAGAAAATTTGGTGCATTAGTCAAAATTCAGAATTATGAATACTCTACCCATGAAGGGATAGAGATTTATAAATGAAAGGTGTGTTGCACTGTTGCTAACACACCCTACTTGTGTAGCAAGGCTAAAATAGTGTATTAGACGTAGGTTGGGTGAAGCGGAGCGCAACTCAACCTAAAATGTTGTATTAGATTTTGTAGTTTAGTTCGAAGTATGAGACCCAACACCCCGATTAATGTTGGGTTTCGTTCCTCAACCCAACCTACATTTAATACCCTATTTTAGATTTGAAATAACCCTTAACTTAATTACCTTCCCCGATCGCTATAAAATTAAAAGACGATTTTTCTTTCTTAACTTCAAGTTGTGCAGAAGTTGAGCCAGACTGTTGTTTAACTTCCAGATCCCATATAGAAACTTGGAATTTGTTGAGGTCTGTATCCTTAACAACAATTTGATTATCTGCTCCCCAACCATTGAGAGTGGTAACTACAACTGGAGTAGTCACAAAAGGTTGTGAAAACGTAATTACATACAATCCTGGTTCAGATGATTGAACTTCAAATCCTTCACCGACCTGTTTTGTTCCATCATCACTAACTGTTCCGTAAATAATTTTTTGTGCCATATTTTTCTCGACTTTTTCATCTGGGAATTTCTCTGTATAGTATACCTGTCATAGGGTACACGTGTGTTGAGACCAGACTAACCCATGCTGTTGTGCTTGTGAATGGTTCAGGATTTGCAGCAATTGGTACATGGAGCGATCGCAGTTCAGCTTGAATTTAGCAAACAAAAATATTCCCGAACCTATACCCCACAAAAAAGAATTAATTATCTCAAAGCCTTATCTAATCAATACTTGGGTTATTGAGTACATGATTAAGACATATTAATAGATGCGCTATTTCAGATGAGATATTCATATATGCAGTATTTATTTAAAGTTAACTGAAAAGCCCATAATAAACTGCTCGCTTGGCACTGCCTACCTGACTCTGGCTATTTTTAATTCTTCTATTTACGTGTTCTGATAATGCAGTTGAGAGACGGGGACAAAAATCATATTATGAACAAAACATTTGCAACCATTGATGGGAATGAAGCTGTCGCCCGTGTTGCTTACAAACTAAATGAAGTGATTGCCATTTATCCCATTACCCCCTCTTCAGCAATGGGTGAATGGGCAGATGCTTGGTCAGCAGAAGGTCGTCCTAACCTCTGGGGTACTATTCCCAGTGTCGTGCAGATGCAAAGTGAAGGAGGAGCGGCTGGTGCTGTGCATGGGGCATTGCAAACAGGTTCCCTGAGTACTACCTTCACAGCATCTCAGGGATTGTTGTTGATGATCCCCAACTTCTACAAAATTGCTGGTGAGTTGACTAGTGCTGTAGTTCATGTTGCTGCGCGTTCTCTGGCTACCCACGCTTTATCAATTTTTGGCGACCATAGCGATGTCATGGCAGCTCGTGCTACTGGTTTTGCCCTACTGTGTTCCGCTTCGGTGCAGGAAAGTCAAGATTTTGCTCTCATCGCCCATGCTGCGACTTTAGAGACGCGAGTCTCGTTTATGCACTTCTTTGACGGCTTCCGTACTTCCCATGAAGTGCAGAAAGTTAAACTGCTTGCAGATGATGATTTGCGATCGCTCATCCCCGATCATCTCATATTTGCCCACCGCAGCCGCGCCCTCACTCCAGATCGTCCAGTATTGCGAGGGACTGCTCAAAACCCTGATGTCTACTTCCAAGGACGGGAAGGCGCTAACCCTTACTACAACGCCTGTCCAGAAATTGTCCAGCGCATCATGGATCAATTTGGAGAACGCACGGGGAGGCATTACCAAATCTATGAATATTACGGGGCCAATGATGCCGATCGCGTTATCGTTCTTATGGGTTCAGGCTGTGAAACCGTCCATGAAACGGTAGATTATCTTAACGCCCGTGGGGAAAAACTTGGTGTGCTAAAAGTCCGGCTTTATCGCCCCTTTGATGTCCAAAGGTTTGTTGCAGCATTGCCAAATAGCGTAAAAGCGATCGCAGTTCTCGACCGCACCAAAGAAGCAGGTAGCGCCGGAGAACCTTTGTATTTGGATGTTGTGGCTGCTATCCATGAGGCGTGGGGAGATAAGAGAGCAGGGGGGGCAGGG
>NZ_JAAGOG010000480.1:0-709 GCF_010747425.1 Nostoc sp. UIC 10630 | reverse complement strand
CTTGGATATTTATCTGCTAGGGCTGCTATATCAGGAGGGAGTTTAGCAATTTGTTTTCTGTCATAATCAGAGAACGGATAAAACTTACTTAGCGACATGAATTTTCTCCAGAGAACAGGGAAAAGGGAACAGGGAACAGGGAACAGAATTTATTGTTGTAGCTTTTTAATAAGAGCAATAATCATCCGGCTCTCTTCTCGTAGTAAAAAGATAATTGATTCTATGTCAGTTTGGCTACATAATCCTACTCTCTGAGATAAAATAATATGTGTTTCTAATTCGTTAAGTGAACCTTGGGCAATGTTAAGAAATCTTATATACTCAGCCGTTGATCTTCTTCCATAGCCTTCTGCTATGTTAGCTGGAATAGATGCCGCAGACCTTCTGATTTGTTGTACCATTCCATACAACTCATCTTTAGGAAAGAGTTTGGTCAAAAAATAGCATTTCTCAGCTATATCTATCCCTTTTTGCCAAATCTTTAAGTCTTTAAAATCATTAATTTCTGACATATAAACCCTTCATTTATTACTAATTTTTTCTATTCCCTGTTCCCTGTTACCTGTTCCCTTTTTCTTGCCTAAATCAGACTTGCATATTCTGATAATTGCTCTTGGTTTTCTATTAAAGGTAACAATTTTATCGCGGAGGCTCGGCGAATTTTCATTTCTTCATCTGCTGGAGTTAAGAGAGTAGACTTTTTAGATAA
>NZ_JAAGOG010000134.1:0-23838 GCF_010747425.1 Nostoc sp. UIC 10630 | reverse complement strand
CTCCTGCCTCCTGCCTCCTGCCTCCTGCCTCCTGCCTCCTGCCCCCTGCCTCCTGCCCCCTTCAACTTCTCAGTTGCACAGGCATAGCTAAATAAGTCATTTTCAAACCACCCAATGGTGTAAAAATCACTGGAGTCAAGCTTTGATTTAGATGCATTTGAATTTCGGAAGATGGTAACTCTTTCAAGCCTTCCATCAAATATTTAATGTTAAAAGCAATTTCAATGTTTTCTCCAGATATCTGCGCTGGCATTGACTCTCTACCACTACCCACATCTTGAGCTTCACAAGATAAAGTAATTTCTTGAGCTTCGCTATCAATACTAAGTTTGACAATATTATTTTTTTGATCGGCTAGCACAGCAATCCGTTCCAAAGTGCTGACAAATTGTCGCCGTTCAATTGTCACTTGTCGTTCAAATTGACGCGGAATTAATTGTCGATAAGCAGGATATTGCCCTTCTAACGTGCGACTAGTCAAACGTTGATTTTGCCATGCAAATACAACTTGACCTTGATCGAAATATAAAGCTACAGGTTCATCTGATGAGGCGCTATGAGCTAGCATCCGTTGGAGTTCGCGTAATGCTCTCGCTGGTACTGTCACCTCTAGTTGACTAGTTCCGCCTAGAGGACGCTCGTTGCTAGTTTCTACCACTGCTAGGCGATGTCCATCGGTAGCTGCAAATTCTAGGGTATCTTGTTTAACTGTTAAATGTACACCCGTGAGTACTTGTTTAGTTTCATCACCACTGGTAGCAAATAATGAACCCCGTAATCCCTCAACTAATGCGGCGGTGGTGAGATAAATTACTTCTGTATTTTCAATTACGGGTAGTTCAGGAAATTCTTCCGGCCCCATTGCTCGGACTTGATAATGTCCACTTTTGGGTGTGAGTGTAACTATTAAACCTTCTCCACCGGATGTTGCACCTGTGAGGGCTGATTCATCGTCTAAAGTGATTTCGCCTTCTGGAAGACGGGAGGTGATATCTACAAGTAACTTAGCAGGAAGTGCGATCGCACCTCCTTGCCATACCTCTGCATTAAAGCTGGTGCGGATTCCCAAGCTGAGATCAAAGGCTGTTAAACTTACTTGGTTAGTTTCAGCATCCGCTTGTAACAGCACATTGGCAAGTACTGGATGAGTCGGTCGTGAAGGTACTGCACGACTAACGAGTGAGAGGTTTGTACTGAGATCGCTTTGGGAGCAAACTAATTTCATAAGTCAGATTCAGCTGGTGAAAGATATGGTAACATCCTTATCGTTTATAGGCGATGTCTACGACGGGCTACGCCTACGCTCTTACGCTTCAGACTTGTAAAGACTCAAACGATTGCAGCTAATGTTGCGCGATCTATAAGAAACGCTTAAGGATTTCTTGCAAAGGTATAAGCAGTTGCAGCAAAGCATTCATACTTTGCAACAATTGATTCTCCATATATAAGAAACGCTTAAGGATTTCTTGCAAAGGTATAAGCCGTTGCAGCAAAGTATTCATACTTTGCAACAATTGATCCTCCATGTATAAGAAACGTTGAAATCATTGCAACAATTGTCGCAATAAACTTATAAATCTATTTATTACTTAAATAAAAAACAATTTAAGTAAAATCAACTACAAGTCTAGAGGTGCGAACTTTACGATCGCCTACATTGTAAGCAACTGATTTTGTTATATTTTCTGATGACATCAAGGAAAATTTTGTATAAAAAAGTACTATAGTTTACTGGGAGAGATGAATGATGGCACGTCCTAAAAGAAACTCCAGCGTTTTAGAAAAAGCCGATCGCCGCATTGAAAGTTTACAATCTATCAGTGTAAAATTAGACTTCGGCGAAGGACTGACTATACAAGCTTACAATGCAACAATTAACGATCTACGGTCTAAGCTTGCTGCCTACAACACTGCTTTATCTTCCATTGACAAACTCACAGATGATGTGAAGAATGCAGAACAGGCTGTAATTGCAATGTCAGAAAAAATGTTACTAGGAGTTGGCAGCCGTTACGGTAAAACCAGCCAGGAATACGAGATGGCGGGTGGTGCGCGACGAGGTAATACCAAGAAGAAGCGAAACGTAGTAGACAATTCCCAAGTCACCAATTCTGTTCAGCCTTCTTCTGTAAATGGATCTATGAATGGGGCATCAGCTGCGTAGGCGTAGCCCGTCGTAGACATCGCAAGTTAGCTAAAATCCAATCAGGTTTATATAGCGGTTTTCGTACCCTGCGGTAAGCCGCTACGCATCTATAGATGCAATAGACTTTAGCCTCTCTCCTAAAAAGCTACGGTGTACACACATCTCTGTACAAAACCAAAATCCTCTAGATCCTCCTAAATCCTCCTTAAAAAGGAGGACTTTGAGAGGTTTTTGCCCCCTTTTTTAAGGGGGGTTGGGGGGATCAAAAGGCTCTGGGGCAACTCTAGAGGTCTGTAACTGGCAAAAAATCAAAGTTTTTAACCCGCCTTGGCGTAGCTTCCGTAGTAAAGGCGGGTTTTGTCTGTGTAGCCACGACTTCCAGCCACCCAGTGTAGTACGCAAACATACTATAATTTGTAAAAAGCGTAATTTATTCCACTCTTAAAGACGCAAGAGGTATCGTTGGTGTCGCTCAAAGTATTCATTTCCTACTCTCACGCCGACGAATCTCTAAAGAATGAACTCGTTAACCACCTCACTATGTTGAAACGGCAAGGTGTAATTTCAACTTGGGACGATCGCGAGATACCACCTGGAGGAGAATGGGATCGGCAGATTAATGAGAATTTAAATACAGCCGATATCATTTTATTGCTGGTAAGTTCAGACTTTATCCGTTCTGAATACTGCTGGAGTGTTGAAGTTACTAAAGCAGTAGAACGCCACGAAGCTAGAGAAGCTTGCGTCATTCCAATTATTTTGCGAAGTGTTGCTTGGCAATCACCACCATTAGCTAGACTACAAGCTCTGCCCAAAAATGCCCAACCTGTTACATCTTCAGCTTGGCATAATCGAGATGAAGCATTCACGAATGTAGCTGAGGGAATTAAGGTTGCTGCTGAACAACTAAGTAAGGCAAAGGCTATAGCTCAATATCGTCAGAAGGTTGAAAAATTTGCGTCTGATGGCGATGGTGATATTTCTTCTGGGGAGTTGAAAATATTAAAAAGATTAGAGATAAACTTAGGATTAATAGATTTAGAAGCTAGTGCAGTCCAAAAAGAAGTATTAAAGCCTTACAAGATACGTAAGCAACATATAGATGACTACAGAGAATTATTCATAGATTTTGTAGCTCAACACAGATATCCGTTGGATGATAGAGCTAAAAAGGAATTAAATAAATTACAACGAGAGTATGAGCTTAAGGATGAAGATGTAGTAGAAGCAAAGCTTTTTACAGAAAATTTGGGCGATGGCGTAGTTCTAGAAATAGTTCCAATTCGTGGCGGTAAATTCTTAATGGGTTCCCCAGAGAATGAGCCAGAACGATACAGTGATGAAAGTCCACAGCACCTTGTTACCATTCAACCCTTTTTCATGGGTAGATATCCAGTTACACAAAGCCAATGGGCTGTTGTTGCTGGGCTAAAAAAGATAAATATTGAATTAAATCCTGAACCATCTTACTTCAAAGGCGCTAATCGACCTGTTGAACAAGTGTCTTGGGATGATGCAATTGAGTTTTGTGCCAGATTGTCTAACAAGACTGGGAAAACCTATCGCTTGCCTAGTGAGGCAGAGTGGGAATATGCCTGTCGTGCGGGAACAACTACCCCATTTTATTTTGGTGAGACGATTACGACTGATTTGGCTAATTATAACGGTAACTATACTTATGGTGCTGGATCAAAGGGTGAATATCGTCAGCAAACAACAGATGTCGGAAAATTTTCACCAAATCCCTTTGCTTTATTTGATATGCATGGTAATATATGGGAATGGTGTCAGGATAATTGGCACGAAAATTATAATAAAGCACCAGCAGACGGTAGCCCTTGGATGAGTGATAACGATAATCGGCTGCTGCGTGGTGGTTCGTGGGGCACCGATCCCAGGAATTGCCGCTCGGCGTATCGCGGCTGTGACGCGCGTGATGCTCGTGGCAGCCGCGTGGGTTTTCGGGTTGTGTTGGTTCGTGGCAGGACTTAGTAGCCCTTTACACTCTTGTCCTTTTACCCTCTTCGCTTTTTTCTTTTCCCTTCTTCTCTTATTTGTCTCGCGCTCTGCGCGATAAAATTTTTTAGCTAAATTCTGAATGAGTGATTTACTGATAATACAGAAGACTTATGATTTAATCAAGTGGTATGTACCAATTTTAAATCGTTTGCCTAGAGATCATAAATTTTTGCTAGGAAATCGGATAATTACAGAATTATATGACCGAATAATTCGTAATTCGTAATTAAGTTTCATAGTCATCGGAGATCCCCCTTAGAGGTTGTTTGAAAAGTTCTTTGGTCGGTAGCAAAAAGTTTTAGATCCCCCTAAATCCCCCTTAAAAAGGGGGACTTTGATTCCGGGTTGCTACCTTTTTAAGGGGAGCCAGCGCGGTCTTGAGGGGATAAACTCAAAACCTACGCAATATTGCAACCCGGCGTAGGTTGGGTTTTGTTTCTCAACCCAACACCAATAATCCCTGTTACCTGTTAAGCAAGTTTACCTTGTGGAAAACTTGTGGAAAAACTATAGTATTTTTCCACAAAGTAATTATACTTAATTAAGTTTTAACAGCAAAATATCAAGTTTTCCACAGATTTTTCCACAAAAAGTAAGATTTTTTCCATAATCTAAGTTAAATTTAATCAATTTTTATACGTTACTTAATATTCTCAACTAATTATTCAACCATTAAGACTAGCGATCGCACTGTTGGTTGTGGAAAACTTAAAATATATCTTCAGGATAAAATAGAGACTAGCAAAGCTAAACTTCGGTAAAGGTTACAAAACAAATCAAATCAGATTCAATGACTGCTACTCATCATTTCTGGCTACCTGCACCGACAGATTTAACTTTGTTATCAGATGAGATTCATGTCTGGCGTATAGAACTTGACCAACCAGAACTAGAACTGCAAAATTTAGCAGCAACTCTTTCCAGTGACGAAACGGCTCGTGCTGAACGGTTCTATTTTCAGGAACATCGACAGCGTTTCATTGCTGGTCGTGGTATTCTCCGAACTATATTAAGTCGCTATTTAAATATCCAGCCTTTACAAGTGCAGTTTAATTATCAACAGCGTGGCAAACCAGTATTAGCAGATACATTTGCCAATAGTGGACTGGCGTTTAACTTGTCTCATTCCCAAGCGTTGGGTTTGTGTGCGGTGAATTGTACCCGCTCAATTGGTGTAGACCTAGAATATATTCGCCCGATGTCTGATATCGAAGCTCTTGCCAAACGGTTCTTTTTACCGAGAGAATATGAGATGTTGCGATCACTATCTCCCAACCAACAGCAAGAAGTATTTTTCCGTTACTGGACTTGTAAGGAAGCTTATTTAAAAGCAACTGGAGACGGACTATCCCAGTTAGAGCAAGTTGAAGTGTCTTTGACTCCTACAGAACCAGCCAAGTTACAGATATTAGAAGACTGGAGTCTATTTGAACTAGTACCTGCTAACAATTATGTTGCTGCTGTTGCCATAGCAAATTGTGGCTGGAACTTAAAATGCTGGCAATATTGATGTTGACTAAGCTCATCTCCTAAATAAAACAAGAGAGATATTGCGGACAAATGACAAATGACAAATGACCAATGACCAATGACCAATGACCAATGACAAATGACAACCAGCTTACTTATCCTCTTGCATATTTCTCACAATTTTTGTTACCAGGTTTCTAGGTACAAATCTGACGCTTTTTGCAAGTATTGCATTGAGTAAACCAGGAATGATAATGGTTTGACCCTTCATTAAGGCACGAAAACCAACTTCAGCTACAGTTTGTGCATCCATCATCCTCTTGCCTTTGAGCAACTTCGAGTCAGCCATTCCGGTTCTTTCATGAAAGGCAGATGCGGTTGAGCCTGGGCAAAGAACTGTCACAGTGACACCTGTACCTTCTAATTCATTAGCGATCGCTTCTGAAAACGATAAGATATAGGCTTTAGTAGCAAAATAAACTGCCATTAAAGGCCCAGGTTGAAAAGCAGCAGCCGAGGAGACGTTTAATATCTTACCTTCACCTTGCTTGACCATGTGCTTCAGGAATAGCTTAGTTAAATGGGTGAGACACACCAAATTTACCTGTAGCATTTCCAGTTCAGTAGCTAGGTCTGTTTTGTGAAATAATCCATAGATACCAAATCCAGCATTATTTACCAGCACATCAACATTAATATCGGCTTTTTGCAGCTCCGTGAAAATTTCTTCAGGAGCAGTTGATATAGATAAATCCTTAACAATAGTTTTGACAAAAATTCCAAATTTCTCTTGGAATTTAGCTGCAATTTCTACTAGCGTTGGCCCATTTCTGTCTACTAATACCAAATTGTAATCATGAGCAGCAAAAATACATGCTAATTCGTAGCCAATTCCACCAGCTGCCCCAGTAATAAGAGCAGTTTTTTTGCTCTGTCTTTGATGTGTTGTGTTCATGTAAGAATATTGGTGAATTCAACTTGATGAAGCTGCGTTGCATTTACAGTGGTTCTCGTTCTACAATTAAGTACGCGTAATATCTCAACCTACAAGAAATATCTTGAGTTATTACTCTTTCAAATGCTTGTTTGGTGCATTGGATAGATGTAGCAGTCCAAACGCAAATTTAGGACTTATGCATCGAAGAAGTTGGGCATTAAATAAGTTCGGTTATTTCAGACTGCTAGCATTAGGCTTTTAATCACTCACAAAAGCCAGCGGGTAAAATCAAACTTTTATGCCCGACACTAACCATTCTATCCTCAATTGCTTCTGTCAAGGGGTGAATACTAAAAATTTACATGATTGAGCATAAAAAAACAGGGCAATTATATTGCCACTGTTGGTATATAAGTTGTTGCTGGCATCTGAAATATTAACTATTCAGCAGTACTGAGTTTTAAAAAACATCGACTAAATAAACTTGTTTTGTTGTAGTTGTAGGGTGTGTTACGGCTTCCGTAACGCACCGAAAGTATTCGGGATAGTGCGTTACGTTCCTAAGCTTAGAGATCCTCCTAAATCCCCCTTAAAAAGGGGGACTTTGACTCCAGTTCCCCCCTTTTTTAAGGGGGGTTAGGGGGGATCTCTAAGTGCCTAAAATCACAGCTAAACATCCTACGCAAGTTGTGAATTACTAAGCGAGATTCAAGAAACCGCTTTGAATCAAGTAGGCTGTATAAGTCATAAACAATTGAGAGTCAATGGGAGGACAAGCAATAGAACTACCTGCCAATGCATGAAGAGTATCTTGGCAACTAATATGCGGTCTTCTAGCTTGTAAATACAAATCAGGAATAGTCAGTTGTTCATCAGACCAACGTTCCAGTAAAAATGGTCGCAGAGTGTACAAAGGATTGTCAGCAGAAGTCACATTATTGATTAACTCTGATTGCCATTTTTCGTAAGGAATCATTTCAACTGAATAACCAAATGAGCGTATCCACTCAACTAGCATTTTTAAAGCAGCGGGTTGGGGATGTTGTAAATTGAAAGCCTTACCTATGGATTCTTTTTGGCGTGATAGATAAACGATCGCTTTACTTACATAGTCTACAGGTGACATATCCAACATATAATCTACATCAGGGAAATATCCCATTTGTAGACAGCCCTTGGTCATCAAATTGATAAAGTCATGTGTGTTACAAATACCTGTTTTGCTATCACCTGAAATCAGCGGTGGTCTGTGGATAGTTACAGGTAGTCCACGGTCACGGGCAATTTTTACTAACTTTTCAGCTACCCATTTTGTTTGTGAGTAACCAAGATAAATACCTTCCCAATGATTAAATTCATCCTGTTCTTTGACAACCTTGCCAGCGTAAGCAGTGGATTCAAAAACAGCAACACTAGAAACGTAATGTACAGGCTTGACTTTAACTTGACAAGCCAATCTCAAAACTTCTTGAGTGCCTAAAACATTGGCTGCTTTCAGTGCTGAGTATGGGAAAACATAATTCAACAAAGCAGCACTATGATAGATGGTATCAATATTTGCAGCTAAGACTTGAAACTGTTCGGAACCAATACCTAACAATGGTTGAGATAAATCGCCGACAATCGGAATAATTCTGGAGCTAAATTCTTCCTGCCAAATTGCGTACTGTTCCAGATTTTTTTGGAGTTTGCTTTTGCCTTCTTCGGCATTAGCAGCACGCACTAAGCAATAGATATCCGCATTAGTTTCTTGTAGCAATTCCCGGATGATAAAGGCTCCTAAAAAGCCTGTTCCTCCAGTTAAAAAGATGTTCTTGGGTTCACCTATAGCTACATTAGATGCAGCGCCGGGATGGATGGTAGGGTCAAGAACAGCCTCAGCTCCTAAATCTAGAATAGAGGGTGCAGTGTTGGCATTAGAGGCTACTACCTTTGTATCTTGAACTGGTGAACCATCTTGCACTTCTTCAGCTAAACGCTGTGAAAGAGCTTCAATATTTGGGTAATGCCACAGAAGCAATGGAGACGGTTGAAATCCTAGCAACTTTTCTAAGTTACTTACTAGAATCATTGCTTGGGCTGAATCCAACCCATAGTTTTCTAAATGTTCTTTGACATCTATCTCATCAGTTGCTACGTCTAGCAATTTAGCTAAATTAGATACCAAAAATATTTGAATATCGTCTGCTGTGAAAGACTGTTTTATAGTCATTTTTAAATCTCCAACAATGATGTAGAACGAACAGGGTGATACTGACTGTAATAATCGGAAGCTTGCAGTCCTTGAATTTTCAAATTTTGGACACGGTACAAAAAGGCTGCACCAGTCATAATTTGATTAGCAACATCAACTACACCACGATTATTTGGTTCAGACAGGTAAGAACCGCGTACCCAGTCATTGAAACCGCCCATTGCCGGGCCACACCAAATTTGATAATCGACTTCTCTACCTTTTTCACCAGAACTAGACCAGCGAGAAGATAATCCTAGATACCAACGGAAAATCAACGCCATTTTTAGTTTAGGATTATTGACTGCTTTCCCAAGTTTCTCAGGATTCTTTTGGGATAAATAAGCCGCAGTTCCTTCCCATACTTCGGCAATAGTTTTGCGAAAAACTTGTTTTTCTAATTTCTGTCTTTCTGCTAAAGGAATCTCTTCAATGGAATCATAAGCGCGGTAGAGTTCAAATAATTTCTGCGCTCGCATGGGGAACATTGTACCCCGTTTGAGAACTTGCAATTTGACTCCCATTTCAAACATATCTGCTGCTGGGGCCATAATCATATCAGCCATTTCTGCTTGGGCTAATAACTTTTTGGTATGTTCGCAAGCCCCAGATTCAACACACGACTGATTAATGGAACCAGTCATTATATAAGCAGCACCCATCATGAAAGCTGCTAATGCTGATTGTGGTGTCCCAATTCCCCCTGCAACACCGATTCTAATGGGTGTTTGGTAATGATATTGTGCTTGAATTTCATCCCGCAAGGCAATAATAGAAGGTAACACACAAACCAGGGGACGATTATCTGTATGTCCTCCAGAATCAGCCTCGACGGTAATATCATCAGCCATTGGAACTTTGGCTGCAAGGGTTGCTTGTAACTCAGTAATTAACCCTTGTTCAAGGAGTTCTTTGATTATTCTGGCTGGTGCTGGTTGCAGAAATTTAGTCGCAACTTCTCGGCGAGAAATTTTGGCAATGATTTTATTTTTGATTTCAATTTGATTGGCGCTATTCAATGCCAATCCAGCAACACGGTAATAAACAATGTTGGGGGTCAAGTCGAGAAATGCAGATGCTTCTACTGTTCTCACTTGATATTTGAGATATAAATCTACAGCGCGGCGTTCAATCGCAGGTTCGTTGGGGCTGTGGATTAGATTAAATGCGTAGGGCCCTTGAGGTAAGGCTTGTTGAATGCGATTGATGGCTGCTTCCAAACGTTCTGGAGTTAAACCACCTGCACCAAAGGAACTCAAAATTTGCTCTTTTCCAAGTGCAATGACCATTTCTTCGGAAGCAATTCCGCCAGCCATTGCGCCGGTAACGTAGGCATATTTCACTCCATAAGAGGAGAGAAAATTGGGATCTCCAAATTGTTGAATGCGGATTGGTGCTGCAAATGTTAGCAGTTCTACTTGTGCTGTTGTGCCATTATCACCAGGGGATAAATAACCCTCATTAGTGACACCGATTTTTCCGGCAACTTTCACGATGTAGCAGGGTTTATTTAAGACCATCAATTTATCTTTGATGGTTTGTTTCTCGAAAGATACAGTTTCTAAAGAACCTTTCCAAACCTGGTTTTTGTTATATGACCAAGCGGAGAAGTTAAGACCATTATCGTGTTTACTTAGTACCGTATCTACGGTTGTCACGGTAGTTATCCCTCGGATTACAAACAATGGATGATTAAAGTTGAAGGGTGAAGGGTGTAAACTCTTGGAAAAAGTTTTAATACGGTTTGGTTAGCTTGTTTATCGCTTAAAGATCCCCCCAACCCCCCTTAAAAAGGGGGGCTATTTTCCTAATTTACCCCCTTAAAAAGGGGGTCGCCGTAGGCGGGGGGATCTCAACCGAACCATATTGACAGGAGTCTACATTTGGAATTCTCAGGATTCGTCGTTAAGCAAGTTTTGGGCGCAAGCTAGTTGCAATTGAATTATTTCGCTCATTTGTTGACTGTAATCTTGTCTAGCTTGTAAGAAGGCAGTGTGTGCTTTAGTTATCTTTGAATTATTCGCATTGAGCTTTTGATACTGGGTCTTATTTAAATCGAACATGCTGATGATGCTACTAATTTTTTGAGTGATGACAGGTGGTGAATGAAGAAGATTTTGCTGCCCAATTGCGCTTGACTCAGAAGATTGTAATTGTTCTCTCGTTTCAAAAACGTTATCAATGATATTTTTCGGTTTTACTTCTTCTGGCTGAGGCAAGATGTTAGGGGAGTAAGTTTCTTCTTGGGTTATTTGGTTGGAAGTCTTAAGAAAATCTGTGATTTCAGATTGCTGGATGTTAGGTATATCTGGATGCTGTATTTTGAACCGATCACATTTAATATCCTCAACCAAATCTTTAACAATCTGGCGATTTTCTTCAGTCAAAATTGTAGCAGCAATTGCTTTTCCACCCAAGGTAACTGTTCTCAATGTTGCTTTATTTGAATTAGCAGTTCCTTGAGCTTTGTTGTACAGTGGTGATAAATCCACGTTTACTTGATGACTGAGTAATTTTGCTAATGCTTTGACCATTGCAGCATGGTCATCCATCCCTCTACGATTAAGAGAGACGGTGATATGTTCTTTGTTGCCAAGAATTTTGTCAATCCATCGTGAACAGACATTACCTGCGCCTGCTTCTAAAAATATTTTGACTCCATCACCGTAGACACGATTAACTAATTGCGGAAAATCAAGTTCTTGGCACAATCCTTTGGCGATGTTGTGAGCGATCGCATCACTATCAAGTACAATTGGTTGATAATCGGCGGCTGAGTAAAAAACGATACCTGGAAGATTTTGTGATGGTAGGCTGTTTACCTTCTTGATTTCCTCGAACTGCGATCGCATCGCTTCACAATGTATCACATGGTCGAAGGGAGCGGGGAATGAATTGCAACCTAAAGTCGCAATTACTCGCTTACAGGCGGCATCATCACCAGCAATCAATACTTCTTCTGGTGTGTTGATTTGAGTTAAGTAGACATGATTTTCATGTTTCAGGCATTCTCTAACTTGCGATGGAGTAGCCATGAGAACATAGGTATTCCAAAAATTGTTGTTTGGTGAATCGGTTAATCCCCAATATTCACGCACCGCATTTTTCGGCCCAGATAACTTATCACCAAATAAAGGTGATGAGTTTAAGGTATTACTTCCACCTTCAAAATCACTCCAAACTCCTTGGGCAACCATCATGCTAGTTTCACCCAAGCTATACCCAAACACAGATTGCGGCTTGACTTTAAAATCATCTCGGAAAATTGCTGTCATGTATCTAGCAAAGGCGATTTCGCTTTCAAACATTGCTAGTGAATCATCTAACAATTGCTTTTCGAGAGTTTCTAGTTGCCTCGTTGTCAATTTAGGTAAGCTTCTGGGATAAACTAACTTTTCAACATCGGCAGCCCGATTGTAGAGATTGTTACTTTTTAAATCCTCGAAGACTTTCGGAAATAACCGGAAGACGGTACGACCAATGCCGATATAAGAATTGACTGCTGCGGGATAAACGTAAGCAACTGCTCCAGTTTTACCCAATGGTTTCGCTGTGAAATAACTTCCTATTGGTGTTTGCCAATCTGTCCCTTTCTCAAAGGCATTATTTACACCTTTACGAGCAGATTCAATTTCTTTGAGTAGTTCTTTTGTGTTACGTCCTGCGATTGATAAGACGTATTTGGGATCAGATTGCTGTTGAAAGGTGGCAAATGTTTCGCTAGCGGTAGCTGATAAAGAAGAACTGGCTTCTATGGATTTCTGGAGATGGTTTAGGATATCGGGTATAGTGGAGCGATCGCTAACTGCTATCGGAAACAGATGAAAAGGCATTTGTTGCAAATATCTGTTATCCCGTTCCTCTTGGCTGGGTTCCTCCGATAAGATTAAATGGGCGTAACTCCCATCTATACCCATGCTATTAATTGCTGCTATTCTGCGTGTGCCGCCTTTATCAACAAACCAAGGTCTTGATTCCATTGCCACATAGAAAGGACTACCTTCCCATACTTGCGGTGTTTTGACACCAGACCATTTGGGAGTGGCGGGAATATACCTGTAATAAAGACAGAGAGCGGTTTTGATTAAGCTAGCAATTCCCGATGCTGTATAGGTGTGACCGATATTTGCTTTGACGCTACCTAATGCACAGTGCAAACCATTGCCTACTTTTGGATAAGCTTGCAGTAAACCTGTGATTTCAGCTTCATCCTCCTGGGGAACACCGCTACCGAAGACTTCCACATAGTTAACTTCTGTGGGTTGAATCTCCGCCATCTGGAAGGCTTGTTTGCAGACATCACTGATAGCTGAAGCATCAGGTTTTACCAAAGCGTCACTCAAAGTAGAATTACCTTGTGCGAAACTCATAGCATCAATTACTGCATAGATGCGTTCATTGTCTTCCTTAGCAGCTTCGTAGCGCTTGAGGACAACTGCACCCGCACCTTCACCAACCGTCCAGCCATTTGCTTGTTGGTCATAACCCAAGGTATTGACACCTGTATTAATTGGTGCAAATTGGCTGCGGAATAAGACATTTTCCACACCGCCGGCTAAATCCACTGCACCCACAACGACTGCATCAACTTCTCCCGTAGCGAGTAGCATTTGAGCAACTTCCAACGCTTTGAGGGCGGAATTTTCGCCAGCGCTGACGGTGAATGCAGGGCCAGTAAAATTCCACAAAGCAGAAATCCGACTTGCCATGATGTTGGCGATGTGACTCACATATTCGCCGATTTCTACAGGTTGGTGAATGCTATCTTTGACAATGGTTTCCAGTTGGGAAAGCTGTTCAGCAGGTAGAGAAATTCCTTGGTTGAGTAAGCCATCCTTAACTTGCCAAGATAGATTCCATCTTTGCTGTAGCTGATGCACAGAGAATTCTGTCTCGGCGGCGACAATCACAGCCACATTGCCACCCTCTTGTAGTTTCGCATCTTTGACGGCGCGATCGCTAACTTTCAGAAGCAACAATTGTTGTGGGTTTAACTTATCTATCTCATTCGGTGGGATTTTGCACGATAAAGTATCAATTTCAAAATCCTTGATATATGCCCCTACTGGTGCTTTCCCGTCTGTTAAACCGTACTCTTTCAGGACACTTTCTTGATTTTCTATCCCATGCCATCTTTGAGGCGGTAAGGAAGTAAAATGTTGTGTTCCATCATAAATACTGCGTTCAAAAGCATCTAAGCCATTGCAGTTACCAAAAAAGGCATCCATGCCAACAATAGCAACTTTGGTAGGTGGAACAGGTGGAATTGATTCAACAGATTCTGCTGTAGTTCCTTGTTCTAAAATCAGATGAGAATTAGTGCCGCCAAAACCAAAAGCACTGATAGCCGCTCGTTTAATTGGTGCGTTATGATTAGGCCATGCTGTAGCCGTTCTAACAATTTTATCGGCGGAAATTGTACCTTTTTCTGATGTTAAAGGTTCAGAAACATTCATGGTTGCTGGAATTACACCATGAGACATACTCAAAATCACTTTAGTCAAGCCAACCATGCCGGCAGCAGTTAGCAAGTGACCAGTATTTGCTTTAGCAGAACCCACCAGAGGTGCAGCTTGATTTTGACCAAAGAATGTTTCTATGGAATTGAATTCGGTTGTATCTCCTAGTAATGTGCCAGTGGCGTGACACTCTAGATAATCGATGCTTTTTGGACTAAAATTTGCCTCGTTATAGGCTCGTTCAAATGCTAAAGTTTGTCCTTTAGGATTCGGACTTAATAAATGCTTCCCTTTGCCATCATTCGAGAGTCCATTACCGCAGATAGTGGCAAGAATATTGTCGCCATCTCTAACGGCATCAGAATATCTCTTTAGCATCACCATCCCAACACCATCGGCAGGAATTAGCCCTCTAGAGGATTTATCTAAGGGGCGGCTGATACCGTTTTCTGCATACCCTTGAACACCGGAAAATAACATTCGCACGAATAGCGAATCTGCACAACTGATGGCTCCAGCTAACATGACATCAGCTTTGTGTGACCATAAGTAATGAGATGCTAATTTAATCGCATAAAATGAGGACGAACAAGCAGCATCCAGACATAAATTAATCTGGGATAGAGATAAAGCTTGAGCTACGATAGATGCTGGTAGACCAGATATCATCGCATTGTATAAAGATGCTTTGGTAGCACTTGGTACAGCTAAATTAAAGTCTTCATCCTGCAAAAGTTCTCTGACAGCAGGATTAATAGCTTGCTGGTAAATTGGTGAGAATAATTGATTAGATAATTTCGTTGGGAATGACAAATTACCTAAAATTACGCCGCATTTTGCCAGAACAGTTTGATTACCCCAATAACCACTTTGTTCAATTGCTTGTTTAGCTGCATACAATGACCATTTGAAGGTGTTATCTAAGCCGTCAACAAATTCTGATGGTAGATTGTATTCAGATGGATTAAACTGGAAGTTGCGGATGTAACCGCCTTTGAGGGAATAAGTTTTGTCTGGTGTACCTTTAACTGGATTGTGAAATATTGTCGGATCTACTCCGATTTCTTCGACGGTTGCAGAGGATGTCGAATCTTTTTGATTAACGATGTTTTGCCAGTATTCTTCAGGATTCTTTGCATCGGGGAATAGGCATGATAATGCGATGATGGCTATTTTTTCCACGATTTATATGCTCCGAGTTTGGGTATTTAGCAAGAGATAATTAAAAGGCAGGATTTACGCTGTTCCCCAAACTTTGAAGTGGCAAGTTATAGCAATCCTATCTGAGTTGTGAAAATTACTTTTTTTAACGAACCGCGTTCGCGTAGCGTCTCGCAGAGAAGGCGCGAAGGGCGCGAAGAAAAGAAAGAATTTTACAGAGATTTTAGAACTGCTATAGGTGTTGAGTGGTAAGAAGATTATTAGCTTCTGAGCATTTTCATTGACCAAATAATGGCATGAGCGCCGAGCATTCGTGAATAGATTTTACCTTGGCGGTCGTGTATGATAAAGTTTGCGATCGCACTACTTGGTGTCTTAGATAGTACTTCACACGAAACGTAAAATGTTTCGTTATGTGGTATCATCGCAAATTGTTCAAATTTTTCTACTTTTCCAGGTAAACAACCTTCTTCATGAAAGTGTTGTGTCCAAACCCATAAGGCGTGCATACTCAAGTCAGTGGTGTAAGGATTTACCCATTGGACTGGGAATTGTCCTTGTTGCTGTGGGGTGAGTTCTGGCCAAAGACATTCTGTAGTAATTTTTTCAGGACTGATGTTTAAAACTCTTTTGATTTCTTGAAAAGCTGGGCCATGAAATAATGTAGTCCCACCATTTTGATAAAAATCTTTTCCTGTAGCGGTGATGATATTATCTTCTTCGAGATTGAGAGATTCATAAGTGGGTACATCTGGGATTTCTCGCTGGAGATTGAGTTGAGCGCTAAAATGAAAATGGATTCTGCCTTGTGGGTTTTTACTCGAAATTTTGGCTTTAAGTTCGATTCTTTCAAGATTAACTTTAGAAATTTCTTCTATTTCTAAAATATGTTCCTCTGCTAATGTCTCATTGAAAGTAATCCCCTTCAAAACTTTAAAATCTTGATAATTAAACAACCGATAACCAGGATATAATTGTTCAGAAGCATTGATAATCCAGGTCATTGCACAAGTTGCTGGTAAAACTGGAGAACCAGCAATCGTATGGTCGTGCAAAAATGGATTAGCCTCTAATGTCATTTGGCGACGAATACGATGGGTTCGTAGTTCTGAATCTAACTCCGCCGCCAGTGGAACTAATGGGCTACCAATGACAACTTGTGAGGTTGCATGGTTGGTATGATCCATTTCTTTAACGAGCATTTGTGCGCCGACTGCAATGGGAATTATTTCGATTTTTCGCTCTTGAAAAATCTTCTTTAATTCTGCTGTCACCATCCCACTATCCCAAGCACCCCAGTTGATAGCGACTACATGACATGAGGGATAACTTTGCTTAAATATATGGGCTGATTTGTTCAGAATTTCATTTGCGATCGCATAATCAGATTGTCCGGGATTTCCGTAAAAGCCTGTTACTGAAGAAAACAAAACTAAATGCTGAAGTTGATTAGGATTCACGCAAGTTAGCAGGTTTTCTAAACCTTGAACTTTGGCGGTGTAAACCTTTTCAAAATCCTCTTCTGTTTTCTTTTCAATTAACTTATCAGCTAAGTTTCCCGCGCCGTGGATGATTCCTGTAATTGGGCCGAGATGTTGCACAGCAGTGGCAAGTTTTTCTTGTAAAGCTGGCGTATCTGTGACATCGACGCTGATATATTCGGCTTTAGCTCCGGTTTTTTCAATTGCTGCTAGAGTCTTTTTAATTTCGCGGCTGGAGGTAATTTTGTTATATATTTTTTGCACATTCATTGGTGTGGGCTTCTCTCCTTGAGAAAGAAGATTTTCCATGATGCATTTTTTCAATGCCGATTCATCAGAATTTTGAGCGTAATCTGGCTCGGTTTCTAATAGTTCCGAGCGACCGAGGAGGATGAATTTACAGGGTTGCTGTTGGGCTAATCTGATAGTACACTCAGCCGTAATCCCTTTTGCACCGCCGCTCACGACAAAGACAGATGATGGACTAAGCTGGGCTGTTTGTGTCATAAATCCTCTGATATTAATTCGTAATTCGTAATTCGTAATTAAGAAAAGTTGTTTCCTATCTGTTTCTCTGTGTCCTCTGTGCCTCTGCGGTTTTTTTTTAACGAACCACAGAGACGCAGAGAGCGCAGAGAGAGGAGATTAATCGGCGATAATGGTGACTCGTCCTTGTGAGCCGTAGCCAACTTCACTTATATAAAGGTTGGGGTCGTGAAGTTCGGCGATGATGTTTTGTACTGACTGTTTAGCATCAAGTCTGGGACTTAAGTCGATCGCACGAGTAAACACCTTTGGCCATTCCCATCTCAGAGTTTTGGTTAATCCGAATAAACCAGCGCCGATCGCACCGAAGTTAACTTTGTACTCTAACCCAAAGGCTCCATCAAGATGAGCAACTGTGCAGAAACAACTACGTCCATGCTTTGCGGCTTCGTTGAGGGAGGGTTTCAGGTGTTTCGCCATCAAAAATACGTGCTTGACGATCGCCTTTTCTGATTCGTTATAAGAAATACTTCCGGTGTGATTTCCTACAAACATTGGATGTAAGTGGATGAAAGCCCCAATCGTTCCGCAGTGAGATGCGATCGCTTGCAATTGTTGTTGAAGATGTTCTTCACTCAAGTTTGCTAAGGTGACGCGGGTTACTCCTGTAGGTAAAGGCGCTTGTTGGGCGATGAGCGATTGGGGGAAGCTGATAACTACTACTTTCCAGCCTTTCTCGATTAGGGATTCAGCTAATTTATAAGTGGTGAGGGAACCATCATCGGTGATTAAACCGATGTGTCCCTCTGGTAATGTGAAATCCAAGTAATCGGGCTGTGGTAGACTTCTGAGTTTGACGAGATGGCGCTGGATATTATGCTCTAATTCCGGTGGCTGCTGTTGGACAAACTCAGGCTCAGACTTTTTTTTTTCACCTCCAGCCAACTGCTGTAGGTAATCAACTATTTGACCAATGGTGCGGAGGTCGCCGAGTTCTTCGATATTTGGCTTGGGTAAGTTGGGGTACATTTCTTGCATCGCCCCTAAAATTTCCACCCGTTTAATCGAGTCAATCCCTAAATCGGCTTCCATGTCCATTTCCAGTTCCAGCATCTCGACTGGATAACCGGTTTTATCGCTGGTGATGGCTAACAGGGTTTCACCTAAGTTTGCAAATTCATCACTTGTAGCGGGAGCAGTTTCTGGTTCTGGGGTGAATGCGACAACTATGCTTGGTTCCGGCGCAGCGACTACCTCAACTACTGGTGCAGCCTCTACTGCAATCTCGGTTGCTTGTTGTACTTCGTGAACTGCAATTTCTACGGTAATACTTTTGGAAGCGTGGGATTGCAGATACTCTACAACTTGACCAATGGTGCGTTTTTCTGACAGTTCTTCTAAATTGGGCTTGGGTAAGTTGGGGTACATTTCTTGTAGCGCCCCCAAGATTTCCACCCGTTTGATAGAGTCAATTCCTAAATCAGCCTCCATATCCATGTCCATTTCCAGCATTTCGACTGGGTAGCCGGTCTTGTCGCTGGTGATGGCTAAGAGGTTTTTATCCAAGTCAACAATATCGATGGTTGCGCCAGATACAGGTGCAGCAGTTGTGGGTGCTGGTTCTGGGGTGAATGCAACAACTTCCTCAACTGGAGGTGAGCTAATTTTGACTACAACCTCAGCTTGGGGTTCTACTACTGGGACAGGTGGCGCGACTACAGGCTCTACTGTCTCGACAGTGGCGAAGTGGGGAGTAGGAAGTGGGGAGTAAGAAGTTTCAACTACAGGCTCTACAGCAGCCGGGAGAGGTGTTTGAGTAACATTTAAGCCGTTTTTAGCTACAGGCTCAGTTACAGACAAAGGCTGGCTTTCCACTATCTTGGTAGTAGCAGATACTGGTGCATCACTAACAGTTGTTCCTGTTGTGAAGGGAGTGAAATTGCTTATCTCTGTTAGTTGGGTTGCTCCCTCACCAGAGATGATTTGAGAATACTCTTGCTGTATGAGTTGGAAAAAGCTCTTAGTATATTCCAACTGCTCTTGGAGATATTGCTCATGGATGCGTAGAGTTTCACCTTGTTGGGAATGAAACTGCATCATGCTGCGCTCTAGGCTTTCCATGACAACTAGCTTCATTTTGGCAGTTTCGGCTGTTGATTTACTTTCACTCAACAAGGAATTCTGCTGTTGCATCAGTTGGAAAAACGCTTTGGCGTATTCCATTTGATGATTGAGATAAGTACCGTGAACTTGTAAATTCTCGGCTTGATTTTCCTGGAACTGTGTCAGGAGATATTCTAAACTTGCTAAAAGTTGTTCGTAATTTGTAAGTTTTTCTGGTGTTGGTTGCATCTTAGATTCCTGGACTGGTTGTGACAGGGTAACAGGATTCATCTGTTGCTCTGGCTGGGTGATGATACTAGCAGTCACACCGTTCATTACTGGGGTAAGTTTTTTATGTCCGTTAGTCTCTATCACTGCTACAGGTGGAGTTACACCGGGGCTACTAAATAAAGGAGCCACAGTTTCAGAAGTTTCGGGAGTGGGTAATGTAACTTTGTGCCCATCCTGCAAAGCGAGAGCGAAGGCATTTTTCGTTTTTTCGGATCTGTAGTTTATCCCGTTTAAACGGACATTTAATGTCTTCTTCGTCTCAATTGGGGGGATGGTTTGGGGAAGTTGGTAAGGATCGAGGTTATTCAAAGCCAAACCAATTACCCGCAACTGCACAACTGCTTCCCGCAAAGAGCGATCGCTATTCTTTTGAGTGCTAGGGTTCAAAGATACAGTGATGTGTGGGCGATCGCCAAGAATCTCTTTCACCAAGTTGCTGAGAATTCTTCTCGGCCCAAATTCCACAAAGCAAGTACCACCCGCCGCATAGATATTTTCAATTTCCTGTTTAAACAGCACTGAGTTGGAAAGGTGCGTTTCCAGAATCTTTTGAATACCTTGAGCTTCTTTGGGATACTGTTTACTGGTAACGTTGCTGTAAACAGGGATTTTCGGAGTTTGGAACTTGACAGACTTGGTGGCGATCGCAAAGGATTTCTGAGCAAAGGCGATTAGCGGTGTATGGAACGCTGCTGATACAGGTAACAATACAGCTGTATATCCTTTCTCGTGTAAAGCCTCTTTGATTCTCGCTATTTCTGCGGTCGGCCCAGCCAAGACAAATTGAGTCGGAGAATTTTGATTAGCGATCGCAACTTGGGGAAAATGTCTCAGCACTGCTTCCACTTTGCTGATATCTTCTTTGACAGCCAACATACTTCCCGCATCATGATCCGGGTCTTCAGGTGCAGCCATTGCTTGACCCCTAGCTTTCACTAAGAACAAGTAATCTTCTGTACTCAAAACCCCCGCAGCCCATAGTGCTGTTAGTTCACCAAAGCTATGACCAGCAACAAAATCTGACTTAAATCCAGCTTGTTGCAGTATGCTATACATCCCTGCACTCAACACCCCGATGGCTGGTTGAGCATATTCTGTGCGTTGCAAGGCAGCAATTTGGACATTCTTTTCTGCCTCTCCAAACACAGGATGAGGGAAAACGATTTCTGACAACGGCTGCAAATTATCTTTGAGCAACAGGCTATCCATATAACCATGAAGACGGCGCATCAAAGGAAAATTCATCACCAGTTCGCGTCCCATCTCCAGGTATTGCGAACCTTGCCCAGAAAATAGAGAGACAACTTTTCCGCCCAACTCCATACCAGAAGCGCGGTAATAAATCCCTTGGGGATGCTCCCAAGATGCTGCTGAACCTTTGAGTTTCAGCCAGTCAATGCTAGTTTGCAGAAACTTGCAAGCTTCTTCGAGGTTCTCAGCTACAAACCCAAATCGGGGAGCAGAGAGGGGAATCTGTTGTGATTTGCACTCATTGACTAATTGTGCGTAGTATGCAATTGCTTCAGGCGATACTCCTGCGGAGTCACTTCGTGAACGCAACTTACCTAAAATCTCTTCCGATTTGCTCAACAATTGCTCTACTGTGGGAGCAAACAACAGCACTTCACTAGCATCACTGTGCAAGCGGTAAGCGGCGTTTTGGTCAGCTTCATATTCTTCCAAAACGACGTGATAGTTGGTTCCGCCAAATCCAAAGGAACTTACACCCGCACGTCTTGGTGCTTCACCTTCTGGACGAATCCAAGGTCTGGTTTGGGTATTCAAATAAAAGGATGAATTTTTAATGTTGAGTTTGGGGTTCGGCTCGGTGATGTTAATTGTGGGTGGTAATACTTTGTGATGTAAAGCCAAAGCAGTTTTAATCAAACTTGCCGCACCCGCAGCCGCTTTTGTGTGTCCGATTTGCGATTTCACACTACCCAAAGCGATGTGCTGCTTTTTATCATCATGTACATCAAAGAAGTCTTTTAAAGAACCGAATTCTGTCGGATCTCCAGCCATTGTGCCAGTGCCATGTGCTTCCATTAAACCAACAGTAGCGGGAGAGAAGCCGGCATCTTCATAAGCGCGTTCTAAGGCTTTGACTTGGCCTTCTTTGCGGGGAGCATAAATGCTCTTGTAACGCCCATCGCTGGAAGTACCAATACCTTTAATTACGGCATAGATTTTATCATTGTCCCGTTCAGCATCTTCTAACCGTTTGAGGACAATCATCCCGATACCTTCACCCAGCATCATCCCATCCGACTTAGCATCGAAAGGCTTGACATTTTCACTAGGAGAAACCGCCGGTGTTTTGCTGAATGAGATGTAAGCCATGATGGTGTTATCGGTATCAACACCACCAGTTAGCATCATGTCAGAACGATGCTCAACTAGCTCACTAATTGCCATTTTTAAAGCACCGAAAGAACTAGCGCAAGCGGCATCAACTACACAATTCATCCCGCCAAAATTCAGGCGATTGGCAATTCTACCCGCGACTACGTTAGCTAACATTCCAGGGAAAGCGTTCTCATCCCACTTAACGTAAGCGCTTTTGATTTTCTCAACTATTTTTTTGGTATCTTCATCAGATAAACCACTGCTTTTAAGTGCTTTTTCCCAAATGGGATATTCCAACCTGGCAGAAAGTGGCATTCCTAATTGCTTGGCCATCGCCACGCCTAAGATTACCCCAACCATTTCGCGGTTAAACTCACGTTTTTCACCATAACCTGCATCTTCCATCGCCTCTTTCGCAACCACTAAACTTAATAGTTGCGATACATCTGTGACTTCTAAAATGCTAGGTGGTATGCCGAATTCCATTGGGTTAAAATCTACCTCTGGAAGAAACCCACCTCTTTTACAGTAGGTTTTATCTTCAGTCGTTCTAGGATTCGGATCGTAATAATCTTCGACGCTCCAATGTGTGGAAGGAACATCAGTAATACAGTCAATTTTGTTTACAATATTTTGCCAGTATTCCCGCAAATTTCTGGCTTGAGGCAATAGAGAAGCCATCCCAACAATGGCAATAGGATTGTGTTGTAATTGTCTGTTAATTTTGTTGATTGACACTGATTTATCTGATTTCATTTTTTTTCCCTCGATAGACTTAATCACAGCCTGTTCACAATTATTGACAAGGCTTTCTAACTCCGCTAAGGCAGTATCAATTGAATAAGCAGACATAGGGCATAGTGAGTACTGTGGATTGTGTAGCTACAGTAATTTCTGTTGCCTACTAATAATCAAAAACTCTGGTTTTATAAGCAGCTAGCTATCCTATCTCCGCTAAATGCTTGTTTCCAAATCAACACCACACGACACATACTGCCAGGGTAAAGCCTTATGTTTCCAGGCAACTTTGGCACACTGCGTAGGCGTAGCCCGTCGTAGACATCGCGAAAAAATGTTATCCAACGCTAGACTCTTGAAATTGTGGCAATAGGTCAATAACGTTGTTAAAACTGGTAAAATAGTCTTGGAGTGTAATAGCTGCTTGACCAGTGAATTTAATCCATTTGTAATGGTAGAGATTTTGAGTAATGGTATCCTACTGGAGTGATGGAAACTGAGGAGTAGCTAAGAGAACAGAAATGTTTTTTCACCCGAAAGCTTTTGATTATCTAGCCTAACCACAGCAACATAGCTGTTGTTAATGACAACGTTCTGTATCTCTAAAGTCATAGCCAATTTCAACGTTCGGGATAATGTATTTTATGCTATTTGAACTAGGAAAGTTGACAAGTTCGTTACACAAAAGACACCACCTTTAACCCGAATTTATGCAAGTCGAAAAAGTAATGAAACGAGCAGACGATGATAGAGAAGCAGTTATCTTTAGTTATTTTTAATTTCAAAATCTCAATTAAATAACTAGTTTGTCTAACCACTTTAAAGCATTGAATTAATAAAAACACTAACATACTTTACAGAAACTAAATCATTTCTTTAAAGTTATTTTATAAAGAAACATCCACAATTACTGATGTTAATTTGAATAAAATTCAGAACTTAAGTATAATTTGTGACTGTATAAATGT
>NZ_JAAGOG010000133.1:0-23841 GCF_010747425.1 Nostoc sp. UIC 10630 | reverse complement strand
TTCTAATTCACTTCTTACTGATAACCATCCCTCAGGTAGAAGCTTACGACCAATATGTTCTAAGTTAGATAACATACTTTGTATCTTCTTGCTTAAAAATTCAATTCGGTCATCATTTGATGCTAAATTTACACTACAACACTCTATTGTAAGTTCAGAATATCGCTTACGGTAAGTTTGTAAATCAAAATTGGTAATAGAATTATAGTTTTTTTCATTTAGTACAACTAAAACAGGGCTATTTCCCCCAAGTAATTTAATAATATTTAACCAATAATCAAATTCCGTACGTTGTTCGCGATCATCCGCTACTAGTATATATAACGAATCAGTAGTTAGAAAAAATTGGTGTAGCGCATATTGAATTTCCTGTCCTCCAAAATCCCAGATGTTAGCTCTGAAACTAATAGATTGATCTTTAAAGTATTTAAAATTATAACCAAAGTCTACTATAATACCTAGAGTTGATTTTTCATCATTAGGTACTTGATAAGTAGGGTTAATTAACTTTTTCATTAAAGATGTTTTTCCAGCACCTGGTTCACCTACGATTAAAATTTTAGCTTCATATAAAGATACAAGCTTTTGTGTTTTTTCTTGTTCTAAGTAATTAATAAAAGTATTGATACTTTGACTTTCTATTACTAAACCTTCAGAGACAAAACTCTTAATTTGCTCATTGTCTTTATTAGGATCTGATAAAGCATTTTCTAAAAACTTTATATCTAAAAAAGTATCAAGCAATTCAAGTATACTTACTAACTGATAGCTTTTTTGGCATTGAATGCGTTCTTGTTTATCGGCTAAAAATGTTCGTAATACTTCAAAAAGGTAAAAGTGTGGCTCTTGGCTGTTTTTGCAAGTGGCACAATTACAGGGGATTAACTTCTTGTATTTCAGTCGCTGGTACGAGTCATGAATTTTATCAAGTTCATGTGTAACTATGATCATCAAATCTCTTTTGTGAAGACCTGAGACTCGAATCTTAATCTCCCGCTTACCGTAATATTCAATCACCTCTGCGTTGGTTTGGTTTTTGCTTATAAAGATGCCGCTTTTCCAGACATATTTTTGTTTATTAATCAACTCATACATGACGACAATAAAGTGGGTGATGATGCCTTTGGGCATGAACTCGTAAGTGTAACGCAGTATCAGGTTGTTGCTTTCATCCCAGTTATAAGAGGGTTGATTAGCAGATAGCAGTTGTGGGGCAATATACTTTCCTTGGCTTCTAGGAATTTCGTAGCACAGCTTGAAGTTGATCATCAGGCGCAAGAGTTCATCATGCTTCGTGGCGTATTCATCTTCACACCAGATGTTTGCCAAGTCAGACCGTGTGAAACTGCCCAGGTTACGAATCACCTTTTCATTATCTAGCACCTTGTAGACTGCATCAGTTCCCCACTTGGGTTTGAGGATGACAGTCTTGTTCAAAAGTGGGTCTTCCTGGAAATGCAAGCATACTCCTAAATCGTGCAGATAGCTGCTCAACTGCAACTTGTCATTTCTTTCAGTGAACCCATGTTGTTGGCAAATATTCAGGTATTCATCTAAGCCGATGTAATTGCGTGTGTCACTCTCCAAAGCTTCCCGGACTCTAACCCAGGTTTTTGGGAGGGGACTGCCAATATGGGGCAGACTTTTAACGTAATGCTTGATTTGTTCTAAAACTTGTTCTAAACCCCTGTTGGTAGCAAGGTTTGTTGGTAAAGTCTCCTTCAAATTAGTAAACTGCCCCCGTAACTCACGCTCATTGATTTCTCGGTGGCGGTTTTGCTTTTCATTTTTGATGATTAGCAGAGGACTGTTATCACTCAACATTTCCACCACATTCAGCCAATAATAAAAATCTGTGTCTTCCTTGCGGGTATCTGCTACTAAAACGTAGAGAGAACGCTTAGTAAGGAAAAACTGGTGAGTAGCATGGTAAATCTCTTGTCCACCAAAATCCCAGATGTTGACTCGAAACTCTCGCCCATTGTCCATTGGGAAACCCCACTGGATAACCTCAATTGCCTTCGTAGAGTCTTCCTCTCGAAGTTGATAATTTTGGTCTTCAATTTTCTTTGCCAGTGTTGTCTTCCCTGCTCCTCCTTCGCCAACAATTAGTAACTTTGCCTCGTATAGATAATCTGTGCCTTCTACTTGCAGTTGTCGAAAATAATCCTTAATTGCCTCAATACCTTGTTCAACAATTTCTGGCGGCGGTTTTTCGATGGGGTTGCGGCTTAAATACAGGGTGGTGAGTTGTTGGAGACTGGCGATCGCTTCTGGCAGTGTCGTTAATTTGTTGCCCCTTAAATCCAGGGTGGTGAGTTGTTGCAGGTGGGCGATTGCTTCTGGCAATGTCCTTAATTGGTTGCCGCTTAAATCCAGGGAAGTGAGTTGTGGCAGGCGGGTGATCTCTTCTGGTAACGTCGTTAATAGGTTGTAGCTTAAATTCAAAACCTCCAACCATTCCAGTTCAAACACCTCAGCAGGAATGTCTGTTAATTTTTCCTTGTTATCAGTATTCCAATGATTGCTTAAATCTAATTCTTTAAGCTGTTTCTCTTTCGCTTCTCGGATTTTTTCAAGGTAACGTTGAGACGTGTTTGCCATACTGAATGTTTACCTGTCAACAAAAGTTATATATAATGCCCCTGATTCGCTGGACAATCTCACAACCACTAATATTTTGCACTAATCCTAACAAATGCCACAGGTTAGAAAATTTATAGCTGATAGCGAAAGTCATCTTAAGAGGACTAAATTATTTCCAGATTTAGGTTTTAGTTCAGTTGAGTCGCTTTGGCTATTGGTTCCTAGAACTTTGAGTTTCAGGCGATCGCAGTTACTAATTAAGAATGCTGCAAGATATCAAAGCAATCTACTATCCTGTGTAAGACTACGCGATCGCTAATAATTTTTACTGAATCTAAAAAGAATTTATCATGACCAATGGCTTAGATTGGCTTGTAAACGAGTCTTCGACACTTGTGAATGAGCCTTCGATACTCGCGGACGAGTCTTTGATACTCGTGAATGAGTCTTCGATACTCGTGAACGAGTCTTTAATACTCGCGGACGAGTCTTTGACACTCGTGAATGAGTCTTTAATACTCGTGAATGAGTCTTTAATACTCGTGGACGAGTCTTTAATACTCGTGGACGAGTCTTTGATACTCGTGGACGAGTCTTTGATACTCGTGGACGAGTCTTTGATGGTTCTTTTACTTCTTTAGCCGTTTGTTACAGGGCTTCTCCAGCCCGAAAAATCTGTTCAGCAGTTAAATTTAACTCTGGGAAGGCTGGCGATTGAATGCGATCACTTCCCCTAAATTGCTTAACCTGATACTCACCTTGAATTAATTGGTAAATCGAGATAGTTGGTTGTTTAGGATTACCATCATTGCCAGGGTTACACGTTAAGTTGACACGTATGAGCAATGCTATGTCCTTACGAAAGATATGGTTTTTAACCTTAATCCATATTTGGTATTTCTTGTCAATGCATAAGTCCTATAGAATTAGAATTGACGTGACGTTTCTTAGTAGCTAAAGTGTCAGATTCTCTGCCATTGCGCGATCGCTATATTGCCTTAATCGATGAAATTGTTGAAACCACCCTCAAGGGCAAAATTAGCTCTGTTGATATGGTGTACCAAATGCTGCTTAAAGGCATTACTTCCGGTACAGGGGAAGTATTTGAGTTAGCTTTGAGCGATCGCCTGAATGCTCTCCAAAGCCAAGTAGATAGTGAAAAAGACGAACTCAAGAAAGCCAAAGCTACTCGCAGTTTGAGAGCCATTAAGACGATTCAAAGTCAATGGCAACGTTGGCAAGAGCAAAACAAAGCCACAGAAGCGATCGCTTCAGCAGTTACAGAAATTACCACAGCCCCCTCTGACGAGCGACTGGCAACATTTTTACGGATTACTGACCCAAATCAGAAGTATCCGCTAAATTTGCCACAGCTACAGCAATTATCAAAAGGATTACAGCAATTTGCCCAGGCAGATGCTGATTTAGAACAATTTTCCGAAGGTATTACTCGTGGTTTAGCTTCTTGGCAACGATTGCAAGACAACTTACTCAGTTGGATGTACGAGCAAAAAGAAGCTTTAGGATTTGGTGGCGTACCGGGAGAACGTGGCCCTTGGGCAAGTTGGGCTAAACAACTCAATAGTGAGTTACCCAAAGCACTGCTTCGCACCTTAGCGATGGAAGAATCAGCAATTGAGTTTGCCCAGCGACAACGGGGAATCACCCTCAGAGATTGGGTGGAAATGGAATTAATTTTACAGTTCTTGCAACGGGGGCTAATTAACTGGTTTGACCAACAAGCTTACGATGTTAAAGCCGGGCCAAAGTTGTCCATTTCCACTTTTTTGACCTTTGCAGTGATTTGGAGTCAATTAGCAAGTGGTTTTGGGAGCATTGGGACAGTATACGCCGATGCGTGTTCTCAAATCATGCTCCAAATTTTGCGAACCTTTGCCCAGCGTCCATATTTTCCCTTTTACGGCGGGATATTTGCCTCTTTTACTGGCACTTATTTGCGAGATGCCCTCGATTATTTGGATGAACCATTGCGGCGAGGTGAGGGAACCCAAGAAAAGGCGCGGATTTTGACCCTTTTAGGTTATTCTCAGCGTGCTTTGGGGCAATACCAGCGCTCAATTGATTTTCATCAGCAGGCGTTAGAGATAGCTAGAAATGCAGGCGATCGCGCCTGTGAAATAGCCAATCTCAACCACCTCAGCCGCACCTACGTGCAACAGCAAAATTATGCTGAAGCAATTAACTACAGCCAACGAGCATTAATCCTGAGTCGGCAAGCAGGCGATAGAACAGGAGAAGCCAACGCGCTAGTAAACTTAGGTTACAGCGAAGTCATGCAGGCTCAAGAACTGGAGAATCTAGAACCTGAAACATACCAAGCTGCAATTAACTATTTAGAACAAGGTTTAAAATTATCAGAAAAATTAGGCGATATTCAAAGTAAAGCTTTATGTGTCAGTAGCTTAGGAATCGCTTATCTAGTAATTGGAGAACACCAAACTGCAATTAAATATTTGGAGGATGGCTTTAAAACAGCCCAAGTTTCCGGCGATTTATATCTCCAAGGGCGGAACTTAGCTTATTTGGCAGAAGCTTATTATCATCTCCAAAATTCTGAAAAAACCGTTTACACAGGCTGTTTGGGAATGTATCTTTTGGAGCAAATTGCTTCTAATGAGTGGCGGCAAGCAGCAGGTTTACTAACAATTTTGCAGGGTCAAATTGGGGCAGAAGCTTTCCAAAAGTTCTTGCAGCAACATCGCCCTAAAATAATTGCGGTTATCGGTGTAGATGGGTATGATTACATTCCAAAATTATTAGAGATATACAAGCAAGATATGTAACTTCTAAAATCTCTGCTTTCTACTCGCACCTCTGCGGTTTAAAAGTAATTTATTGAACCACAGAGGCAAGGCAGCGCGGTCTTCTCTACGAGACGCTGCGCGATGGGGGAAACCCCCATGAGCGACTGCCGCGCAGAGAACACAGAGAAAATAGGAATTATTTTCCAAAAGCGCTAGTAGTGGCGTGGCAAGGCTAAAATGTTGCAAAAAAATTGTAGGTTGGGTTGAGGCTTTGCGTAACCCAACATTCTTATAAATGTTGGGTTGCGCTCTGCTCCACCCAACCTACGTCTACTATTATTTCTAAGATACAAGGTTGGGTTGAGGAATGAAACCCAACATTTTTGGGGCTTTGTTGGGTTGCGCTTTGCTTAACTGAACTGTATTAATATATTGCCAAGTTGTGATCGTCAATAGAATTAGAGGAAAACTATAATAAATAGGGACACAGTTTAAAATTTATTTTTTAATTTTTAATTGTTAAGTTTGTCTTGTCTATTTATCAGTCAACTTATCAAGATTAAAGGGATATCAGCAATAGCAGGGTTTGCCTTAATTTGTATCCCCAAGTTCATCTCATCTATTTCGGACATTTGCATATCAATCACAGCTATATCATAAGGAACTCTCTACGTTAAAAAATGACTTTTACATAACCCAAGCATATTGCCTCACAAAGGAGGGTTAGAGGATCTTCCCAAGCAAAATATCACTAATACCAAGCAGATTGCTGTAAGTAAGTTGGCACAATAAAATCAAACTATGTAATATTCATGAACTAGCCTAAAACCCTTTTAGGTATTGCTTATTGCCTTATTCCAACGACAATTATTTACGCCAACTTACTTAGATTCAAAAAGTTTGCTTCTTTTCTATTTGGTAAGCCTGTAATAGATATTCGCCATTGAAATGAATCAGGTGAGTTGAATCTTCAGCAACCCAAACATCTGTTTCCCAAGCAATCTCAGCCAGATATGCCACCATTGCCTTACGACTGAGAAATGTTGTTACCATTACCAGAGGGATTTCGACACTTCTGAATCTGCTACTGAGGCGGGAGTGAGAAACTGACCCATCGATGCTTTTTTGTCTTGCCTTAGCTTTAAACTTGCTACAATCCGATGAAGATCCACTTCTGCAAGTAAGTTTCCACTTGATAGTTCTGCAAGGCTGGTAAAGCTCAAACTACTGTTATGACTTGCTAATAACGCTTTACTACTAGATGGGACAATCACGGTCTATCTTCTTAATTGCTATCAAGTTTATATAATTCTAAATCCTTTGTAAAATCTTATTTTTCTACACTTTGCGTCCTTTGCGGCTTGCCGCAAAGGGCATAAAGGGAAAGAGGATTCAAGTAATTAGTGTAAGTTTATTTAATCAACACTCAAAGAAGTCCTGCTGATTCATATAATCGTTTAAGCATTGCTGAAATCCTTGCACCATAATCTAAATCTGCTGACCATCGCCCTGATAGCTGATCGATTAATGTCGCAATTCCACGTGTAACAAAGCGAAACCTTGGATCTACTACTTCTTGTACCAAAGGTTCTAAACTGGCGTAAGCTTTTAAATGTTGGACGTGTGCCCTCACTCCAATTCTGGCACTTGGAAAAGATGCAGCCTCTGAACCACCACCGATCGCACCTAAACCTGCAAAGTTATTTTGCTCAGGTTTAATATCACCGCCAAAGCGTAAAAATCCAGTTTCTACACACATTTGGCAAAAGGCAATATCATAGTTTACTCCCTCTATCCCTGCTTCTTCTCGATAAAGTTTGGGAATATCAGGAAACTTTGCCAAAGCATTTTCGTTATTGTTTCTGAGGAATAATTGCAACTGTATTTCTGAAGTATTACCATTTGACATCACTCGTTCCAATTGACCAGGGCAAACGATCAAATTGGAGCGTAAACTGACAGTCCGAGTTGCAGCATCCCAATTAACCGCAACATTAAAATCTCGGAGTTCTATTGCTTTAATATAAACTATTTTTCGATAGGTAATTCGATTAACATTAGCTGCTTTTGAAAGATCAATTCGCAGACGATCTACTAAATCAATGGGGATGTAAGCATTGCCATTAACTAATACTCCTTGTTCTGAGTAATTTTGTCCATTAATATTAATATTAATTGGTGGATAATTTGCTTCGGCGGGAGTGCCAGGAGTAGGATTGATCGCACGACTCCAAGTTACTAATCCATCAGCAATTCCTAAAGCAAAATCGCGGCGACGAGTTTGCAGCAAAGCCCGATCCTCTGGATTGCTAAGAAAGCCCACTTGCATTGCCAAAGCTGGAAGCGTTGTCTGGCGACAGAATGCTAAACTACCTAATCCACTATCTGTATCTGGCTTGACTCCCCGATTCGGTAATTGAGGAACGCGGCGCAATAAACCCACTAGCAACTGTTCTCCATTGCTTTTACGATCGCTATTATTCGCAATATAAAAGACGCTAGCCCCACGCACAGAAGGGCTGCTAGCTGCATCAGATTTAATCTCTAAGGCAACATCACCCCGGCGGCTGCGAGAATTGATCCAGGTGATGGTTTGGGCGGCACTCAAGTCATCGGGAACTGCCAAAATTTCCAAATTTCGCGCCCTCAGTTCGGTGACAATCAAATCCCGCAGCAGAATCATCTCTTTAGCTTCAGTTGTACCACCTGCGATCGCACCTAAATCGATCCCTCCAGCTTCTCTGCCTCCATGAGCGGCTGATATAAAAATACGTCCCATTTTCAGTATTTCCTCTGATAAAATTAAATGTAAGCAATTGTATAGATCATTCTTGGTCTAGCAACAAGAATATAATAGCTATCAGTTGGTAAACCCACCGCAGTGTTAACTACCAACTCATGACTTAACAAATAGACTAGAATGCAAATCCCCCGCTTGCACCCAGATACAATTGAGGAAGTTAAACTACGGGCCGATATTGTAGATGTCGTCTCAGAATACGTAGTTTTACGCAAACGTGGAAAGGATTTTGTCGGTTTGTGCCCCTTCCATGACGAGAAATCTCCTAGTTTTACCGTCAGCCAGACTAAGCAAATGTACTATTGCTTTGGCTGTCAAGCTGGAGGAAATGCCATCAAGTTTGTCATGGAGTTGGGAAAGCGCTCTTTTGCCGATGTGGTGCTAGATTTAGCACGGCGTTACCAAGTACCTGTACAAACTCTCGAACCCGAACAACGCCAAGAATTGCAGCGTCAGCTATCTTTGCGTGAGCAGTTGTATGAAGTTCTAGCAACGTCCGCCCAATTTTATCAACACGCCCTGAGACAATCCCAAGGGCAAAAGGCGCTTCAATATTTGCAATCTAACCGCCAACTCAAAGAAGAAACTATACAGCAATTTGGTTTAGGTTATGCCCCCGCAGGTTGGGAAACTCTTTATCGTTATCTAGTGGAAGATAAACATTACCCAGCGCAGATCCTAGAAAAAGCGGGATTGATTAAGCCGCGCAAAGAAGGAGGCGGTTATTATGATGTATTTCGCGATCGCTTGATGATTCCCATCCGCGATGTTCAAGGGCGCGTCATTGCCTTTGGTGGCAGAACCCTCACGGATGAACAACCGAAATATCTGAATTCACCAGAAACGGAACTTTTTAGTAAAGGTAAAACATTATTTGCCCTCGATCAAGCCAAGGGTGGGATTTCTCAACTCGATCAAGCGGTGGTGGTAGAGGGATATTTTGATGCGATCGCTCTTCACGCTGCTGGGATTAATAACGCCGTTGCTTCCCTCGGTACAGCCTTAAGCTTAGAACAAGTCCGGTTAATTCTACGCTATACCGAATCGAAGCAATTAGTACTCAACTTTGATGCTGATAAAGCCGGAACCAATGCCGCCGAACGTGCGATCGGTGAAATTGCCGAATTAGCATACAAAGGCGAAGTTCAGCTAAAAATTCTGAATTTAGCCGATGGTAAAGATGCTGATGAATATTTGCATAGCCACACTCCAGAAGATTATGGAGAACTGCTAAAAAATGCGCCACTTTGGTTAGATTGGCAGATTCAGCAAATTATTCAAAACCGAGACTTGAAGCAGGCTACTGATTTTCAGCAAGCAACTCAGCAATTAGTCAAATTACTTAAAAATATCGCTAACAGCGATACACGAAATTATTACGTTTCCTACTGTGCAGAAATACTCAGTTTGGGAGATACCAGACTTATACCTCTGCGAGTCGAAAATCTGTTAACTCAAATTGCTCCGGCTGCGGCTGCATACACTAAGCCTGTATCAGCGAAGCAAGCATGGGGAAGTAGTAAAGTTTCTCAATCCCCACTTCCTACAGAACGCAGTCTTTTAGAACACGCAGAAGCCTTATTGCTGCGAATTTACTTGCATTGTCCTGAACAACGTCAAGCGATTATTACCGAACTAGAGGAGCGAGATTTGCAATTTAGCCTTTCCCACCACCGATTTTTATGGCAACAGATTTTAGAAATCTCATCCGGTGATGGAGAGACGAGAAATTTTGCGTCTCAACCAGATTTAATTTCCCGCTTGCAAGATCATTTTTTAGAATTTAGCAGCGAGATGGGGTTAATTGCCCATTTATTTCATGTGAATGAAAAAAACCAAAAAGAAATACTTCGGACTCCGCAAGTAGTTCAAGCTGCGATCGCTTGCATGGACCTGGTGATGCTGGAAAAACGCTATCGCCACTTTTTGGAACTATGGCAACAAACCGATCCAGAAGCTGAACCAGAGCGTTATCAATCTTATTATCAAGCTTTCTACACCGAAAAAATCAAGCTTCAGAAGATAGACCGACAACGGCTATTTTCCATCACAGAGTTGCTGTAGCTTTGCACTCCTGAAGTTACTCTCGCAGAAATAACGCTAGCCATGCTTAAACTCACAGTTAAAACAGCCGTTATTGAAATGTTCGCTTGTCTTCAAATATTGTCGGAAATATAAACGGTATAATTCACAGGCAGGAGTACTGCGATCGCCTTCTAAATTAATGAGCCCCATACTTTGTAATTTATATGCCAATACTGGCTCTAATTTCACATAATTTGTAGCGTTAATTACTTGATAAAAAGCATCTTGCAATGCTGATTCATCTCGTAGCGCTAACACATATTGCTTTAAATACTCGTGATAAATTCCTGCTTCTGTGGGTGCTTCTTGCAATAGCTTTTCTAAATCCCGTTCTAGTCCCCCTTTACCCACCAGGTGATAAAAAGCTAATCGCACTAAATAAGGATATCCTCCCACCAGTGCCATCAAACTCTCGACTCTACCATTTGTCCAATCCAAGCCGTGACGTAGTGCTAAATCCTGCACTTGCTCTTTTGTAAAGGGAGGTAAATTAATTGGCAAACCAATATTAAATGGTGATTGAGTTAGTTTTATAGGAACAAGAATTTCCGTTGAATAAACGAGAATTAGGCGCAGTTTTTGCCAAATTTCTAACCCTTTGGCTCGTTCATACCACGATCGCACTAACGGTAACAATTCTCCAGCAATTTCCTGATATTCAAATACCCAATCCACCTCATTCAATACCAGCACAAGGGGAGTTTCCAGCGCAGATAGTAAATAATATTGAAAATAGATAGAGCAACTTACTTTGCTACCCATATCTTCATCCCAATAATCATTAAGTTTTGGTTCTAACTGTAACTCTCGGCTGACATTAGCACAGAACCAGCGCAAAAATTTATCCAAACTAGTAAATATTACTTTATCTGCTTGCTGAAAATCTAACGTCACGGTGCGAAAGCCTTGATTGTTAGCGCGTGCAAGCAACTGTAAAATCAGAGAGCTTTTCCCCATCTTCTTGGGTGCTTGGATGCAGATGAGACAGCCAGGTTTAGCTATTTCTGCGTAGGCAATTTCCTCAATTGGCGGGCGAGGGATGTAGAATCTGGAATTAAGGGATACTGGGCCACTAGGAAATTCTAAAGATATAGCCGTAGCTACTTTGTTAAATTCCTTAATTAATTGCTGATGTGCTTTGCTAAGACGGTGATTTTCTACAGTCTGGCGGAAGTTAGATTTATTTATCGGTTCTTTACAAAAATCACTCATTACTTGCCATAAATGAGCAGCGATTTTCCTGACACGTTCCTCGCCGTAGTGAGCTTCACAGGCAATATTAGTGTAAGTTTTCCCTTCCCATGAAGAACGCAATATAATCTCTTGGAGCGTTGTTAAACCTGTTGCTTGACTGGCTTTTAGTAGCAATACTACTTCATCTATAGTCATTACTCATCGGCTCCAATTCAGCATGAATTTTATCACACCATTATGTTTTGGAAATCAATGTAGCCTACCTTGTATGAATGGCAGCCAGCCCTTTCCTAAAAAAGCTACAAACAAGGCTTGACAATATTTTTGTATCCTGAAACATTTGACGTGACTCAATCATAGAATTTTTTTTACAAAATTTTTCGAGTTTTTAAGTGATTATATTTTATTTGAACTACTTTTTTTAGACATATCTTAGAATGTAGATGCACACAATGTAGCTATTTTTTCTAAAAAATGGCCGCGGCGATCGCAACAGAAGTTACATTCGTCCGTTTACCTTTTTCGAAATTCCATCCAAATTGATGATATAGGCTGATATATTTCTAACCGAAGTTACAGCCTAATCAACCAAGTAGACGATTTATCCATAAATGGATCGTCAGGGTGCTAAGACAGCGTAGAGAGAGAGCTACAGGATATCTTCCTCACCGTACCAGCAGCTATGCATATCGAAGAACCCGCTACCCATAAACCGGAAGCTCCACTTTCAGTACAAGATTCGCAGAGTTTCCCAGAATCAAAAGACTTATCTCCAGAAAATTTAGATCCTTGTCAATGCTCACAAGCAGCCTTACAAATGGCATTAATCGCCAGTGGCTTGGGGTTGTGGGATTGGAATCTCATAACCAATAAAACCTATTACGATCCCCAGTGGAAGGGCATTTTGGGGTATGGATTAGACGAAATCGCTCATGAGCATAAATCCTTTGAACGACTTGTACATCCACAAGATTTACCGAGAATTCGCCAGGTGTTGCATGATTATCTCCAAGGATGCACGCCTGTGTTTGAAGTTGAATTGCAAATGTTAACTAAATCCGGCGAATGGAAATGGATTTTGGCTTGTGGCAAAGTATTTCAGTGGGATGAATCCGGCAAACCAGTGCGAATGGCGGGGACACACAAGGATATTAGTCAGGATAAAGCGATCGCTACTCAACAATACCAACTACTTGAACAACTCCAAAGAGAAATTGCCCAACACCAATCTACCGAAAACCAAGTTAAAGAAAAATCACAGCAGCTAGAAACTACCCTCAAAGAACTCAAATATACCCAAAGGCAGTTATTACAGAACCAGAAAATGGCTAACCTCGGTCAACTGGTGGCGGATATGGCTAACGAAATTAACAACCCTGTTAGCTTCATCTACGGCAATCTCCATCCTGCGAGTCAATACGCTGAAGATTTAATCAGAATCATTGAACTTTACCAACATTACTATCCCAAACCTACCCCAGTCATAGCCTTACATCTGCAATGCCTCGACCTTAGTTTCGTGAAGACAGACTTTTTAAAATTACTGTGGTCAATGCGAGCCGGCTCAGAGCGCGTTAAAGAAATTGTTTTCGCCTTGCGGAATTTCTCAACCTCTGACGAAGGCCAAATGAAAAAGGTTGACTTGCACGAAGGACTTGATAGTGTTCTGAGAATTTTACAGCATCGGCTGAAAGAAAAGCCTGATAGAGCCGGGATTGAAGTAATTAAAGACTTTGGTGAATTACCCTTAATCGAGTGTTACTCAGGTGATTTAAATCAGGTATTCATGAACATCTTAACTAATGCCATTGATGCTTTAGAAGAAAGGATGAAATATGATTATTCATTTACTCCCAAAATCTTTATTCATACAGAAATTGTTAGAAGTCATTTGTCATTAGTCAATAGTAATGATATTTGGTCAAATAACAAACAAATAGGAAAAAAACACAAAGTTATAATTCGCATTTCTGACAATGGTCAAGGCATACTTCCCCATATCCAAAGACAGATGTTTGAACCATTTTTTACCACCAAGCCAGTAGGTAAAGGTAAGGGACTGGGACTATCAATTAGTCGAGAAATTATCGTTGAAAAACATCAAGGTAAAATTAAGTGTAATTCTAAATTGGGTCAAGGTACAGAATTGATAATTGAAATGAATACAACAGCAAAACACTATGCTGCTATTAGAAAACACGCTAGCTTTTAGGTAATAATAAATTCATGAATAGGAGCGTTGCCAACACGCTCAATACGATTCGGTTAAGGTTTTTTGATGAAAATTCTAGATCACAAAGACGCGATAAATCGCGTCTCTTGTCTTAACCGAACCGTATTGCAACAGAATTGGTTGCTCATTTTATCCCATTACCATAATGCGCCAAGGCTGCCATTCCATATTCTGAAGCACGTAACTCCTTATCAGAGATTTCTGGCTCCTTGGTATAGACCGAACTCAGTAAGATATTCAGAACTCCACTTTCTTCAGCTTGACTAACAGCGCGATGTGTAATCAATTCACCTACATTCAGAATCACGTTGTCTTCTGGGTCAAGAATGACACGGGTAACTGGACGACCCAGAGCTTGTTCAATCCGTTGCTTCTTCATTGCCCGTGTGCCGCGTCCTTGTAAGTTTTCTGCCTTCGCTTTCAAGGCTTGCCAAAAAGTGTTGAGATTCTCTTGAGCAATACTTGCCCCGTCGCGTAGTTGAACTTTGTTTTCTAACCATCTGTCACTTGCGGTAGAACCGACTGCGGTTGCCAGAGTCAGACCCACAGCGTTCAGCAATTCTGCTTCTTTACCGTAAGTCTGGGCCCGATCCAGAAGGGATTCCGTCACAATTTGCCCAGATGCCGCAATAATTAAGCCATCGTTGGTACGCACTGTTTGTACGACTCTACGCCCTCTTACCTGCTGGATCGCCACATGTCCTACCAGCGAATCAACCGAGTGACGCAGATTAGCGGCGCTACTGTGAGTTAGGCTCCCAATTCGATTGCTAGTAGATTCTGTTGCTGCTTGCAAATTGCGGCTGATATTGACAGTCAGGCTACCACCCGTAGCTCGATAAAGTTCATCCAGAATGTTCATGCGATCAGCCGCTTCTGCATCGACTAGCGTCACTTCCTGCCCCTGTAGTAGCAGTACATTGCCGTCTGGAGTCAGCACATTCCGCTCAACATGCTTGCCAATCACATATACCTTTTGCTCGGCAGGATCAACCAAATTGTTTGTTAGGGAAGCAGTTGCATCTCGATTGAGGTCTTGCAGTTTGCTGCTAGTAGCATCAGTTGCAGCTTGTAATTGTTCGCCTGCATTCTGGCTCGCTTCCTGTAGCCCACGGTTCACACTCTCTACCGAGCTTTGCAGCTGCTGATTCACGGTTTGAGCTGCTGTTTGCAGTCTGCTATTGGTAGTCTCAGCCGATTCCTGTAATCTATCTCCAGTTGCCTGAACAACTCCTCGGATACCACCCACCTGTTCTTCCATCATTTGAGAGGTTTCTGGAGGTACAAAGGCAACATCATAACCAATTTTCAGGGCTTCACGAGCAGGAACGAACGATCGCCCCGAGTAAGCATCTGCAAATACACCGCCAGAAACTTCGTATCCTTCCATCAGTCCACTATGCTCATCGAAGAACAAATCGACCAATCCACCGAGGTCAAGTCCCTCAGTAGTCAGAATTCTCTTTTTTCTCAGCACAATATTTTGGTGCAGAATCTCTTTAATTGCAGGGACACGATGTGCCTTAACAACAGATTTTTTCGAGTTAACTACGATCGCATCCAACCCAATCGCTTGCACTTCTTCCCAAGGAATCACTTTTGCGTCTCTAAACAGTCCCTTTTCTGCAACTAAAAAACCCAAAAGTTGATTGTGTTTCTGATCAAAAATTAAGTCTACAATTCGTACAATTTTCTTACCTGTGTCGTAGGCAACGACCACTTTATCGATAACATCACTACCTTTACGCATTTATCTATCCTTCGGATTCTTATTAATTTGGTTGTTCAATTACTTGTTCATTGGTTGCCTGACCTTTTATTTGAAAATATCGTCCTTCTCGGCCAAAACCGGGAACGATATCAATCATGCCAAAGTATTCGAGAAGTACCCCAAATATGGCGATCAGGATAATTAAAATGGTGATATTAGCTCCAGTATTAGAGCGCTGTCCTACGAGTCTAGGCATTTTTTTTATCTTATTTATTGTTGTTTTTATCGCTAAAATTATTGTAAGTCTCACACAAGAGTATTTATATCATTAAATGTAGATCATATGTTTATTTCTCGGCATATACATTACTTCAGCTATTCTTTCAAAAGAAAGAATAGCTGAAGATATACTTCCAAAGGCAGATTTTTATCTATTTATTCTCAAAAATTTGGATCTGTTGTTTTTATAAATAAGTATTTTACTTCTAGCATCAATACATCGAATTAATTAAAAATTTAAATTTTTAGTACAAACTATACAACTTCTACGCTATTCAAACGTTCGCTTAAATATGATTTCAAGCAGCAGGCTGTACTTGTAACATAAGCTGACTATGTTTGGGTGCGATTTATTTAGCTGCTTCTGTGATCTGCTTTAATTGATGACACGCCCCAGTATTTTTTTTTCGGAACAACACTAGTCACGCCTAGACTGACATTTAAAACAGTAACGAACATCTTTGCCAAAATACTGAATCATAAAATGAGAAAATAAGGGTAAGCAATACCACCCCCAACTTTGCAGGGCTATTTACTCAAGACAGACGCTTATGCTTGGTTAATTCTTCCTGTGCCCAATTCCCAGTGCCCCATGCCCAATTTTTAGGACAGATAAACAGCAAATTTTATCAGTCAAAATCTATGACTTTGACCCCCTCTCAAACTCGAAAGCGACCGACTCAAGCGATCGCAGCCAAAATTTTCCACTGGTGTAACATCATTAGCCTATTTATCATGCTCACCAGTGGACTACAAATTTATAACGCCAACCCTGTTTTTGGTGGACGTGCAGGTTTGCACATTCCTCCGATATTTACGTTAGGAGGTTGGCTTGCAGGAGGTAGACACTGGCATTTTGCTGCAATGTGGCTATTCTCGCTCAATCTCTTGTGGTATGGAATTTACGTTTTAATTACCCGGCGCTGGCGACATCGGTTTGTCGGTGCAAATGACTTCAAAGCATTACAAAAAAGTCATAATTCTAAGCGCCTAATTTATGCTTGGCATCGGATTGCGTATACAGCAATTATTCCGATCTTGCTGCTGGCGTTATTTACAGGAATAGGAATGTATAAACCTGCTCAATTTCCCTGGATTGTGGATTTGTTTGGCAATTGGCAAGCATTGCGAATTGTTCACTTTGCCTCAGTACCGATGGTTATCTTATTTGCAGTGATTCACTATCAATTAGGGCAAAAAGCTGGTGGTACTGAATTAACAGAATCAATGTTTTAGTTTGTCATTTGTCCTTTGTCATTGGTCATTAGTAAAGGTTTTAAGCCTATTTACGTTTCGCAACATACTTTTGTTTTTTCGCGCCAACTTACTAAAAAAACTATGGTCATGCAGATAGAGAGACACAGGTAATAATAATAACCAATGACTAATGACCAATGGCTAATGACCAATGACAAATGACTAATGACTAATGACCAATGACTAATGACCAATGACTCTTTAAAAAAAATGAACTTTTTTGATAAATTGAATCGTAGTATCTTGCAAAATCAAAGCTTACTATTTGTAGGACTTGATCCAAATCCAGAGATGATGCCTGTGCATTATGAATCTGAAGAACTCATCGCTGGTTTGGAAAAGTGGTTACAATTCATTATTGCGGAAACTGCTGATTACGTTTGTGCTTATAAACCGACACTTGGCTTCTACGAAGCGTTAGGTATTCCCGGTTTAGAACTGCTATACAAAACTTTAGCAGCGATTCCAGCGCATATCCCAGTAATTTTAGATGCCAAACACGGTGACTTAAATACTAGTACCATTTTTGCCCAAACTGTGTTTACAGAATGGCAGGTGGATGCAATCACTCTTAGTCCCTATACAGGACAAGATCATGTAGCCCCTTTTTTGGTCTATCCTGAGAAAGCGGTATTTATCTTATGTTGTACTTCTAATCCAGGTGCAGAAGCTTTACAGCAATATCCGACAAACGAGTCACCCCTTTATTTACAGGTAGTAAAAGAATCAAAAACCTGGGGAACTCCAGAACAATTGGGTTTGGAAGTGGGAACTACAAATGCTGAAGTTTTAGCCCTGATTCGAGCGATCGCGCCTGAACGGATTATTATGGCGCGTAGCATCTGGGCGAAGGGTGGAAACCTCAGACAAATTTTAGAAGCAGGGTTGAATGCTAACGGTGATGGTTTGCTGATTCCTGTTCCTCAAGATATGTTGGGAAACACACAATTATCTGAGGAAGTCGAGTCTTTACGTGCAGAAATTAATCAACTAAAAACTGAAATTATTCACGAAAATTCTACATGTTCTGTGTGGTTTCCTGATGTTTGTTTCCTAAATCAGCACCCCTACCAGGATTTGATTTTACAACTTTATGACATTGACTGTATTATGTTTGGCAGCTTTGTCCAAGCATCAGGAGCAATATTTCCTTATTACATCGACTTACGCAAAATTATTTCTAATCCTCAAGTTTTTAATCAAGTTCTCACTGCTTATGAGGATATTTTGAAGAATCTCAATTTTGATAGGTTAGCAGGTATTCCCTATGGTTCTTTGCCTACCGCGACTGGTTTAGCTTTGCGCCTTCATTGTCCAATGATTTTTCCCCGTAAAGAGGTAAAGGCCCACGGAACGCGCAGAGTTATTGAGGGTCACTTTCATCCTGGTGAAACAGTTGTGATAGTTGACGATATTCTCATCAGTGGCAAAAGTGTTATGGAAGGCGCAGGAAAGTTAGAATCAGCAGGATTAAATGTTAATGATATTGTGGTACTTATCGATCATGAACAAGGTGTGAAAGATAGGTTACAGCAAAATGGTTATCGCAGCCATGCAGTTTTAACTATTTCAGAAATTACTAATACTCTCTATCAAGCAGGGCGAATAAATGAGGAGCAATTTTTAGCTTTTGCTGAAAGTTAGGAATCAAATAACCTAAAATCGTAAATGGTGAAAGCTTCGTTGTGGTCTAACATATTTAATTCCCAGGTTTAATTTAGTAACTAGAATAATTTTGTTTTTTAAATTAATTATGAATTTTCCACTCAATCAACTACTTAGATGGTTAATTTTTACGCTGTTATTTCCTCTAGTGTTTCTCAATGGTTGGCTAGCATTTTTGCTTGTTAAAAATTTTCAACCTGTCGTAACAATTCTTGTCTTAGCTACTTTGCTTGCATTCGTTTTAAACTATCCTGTTGCCATTCTCCAAAAGCAAGGAGTGAAACGTGGTTATGCAGTATCATTAGTTTTTATATCAGCATTGATAATTATCGTTGCTCTTGGTATCACTTTGGTTCCCATTGTGTTAGAGCAATTTAATGAGATGGTGAAAGTTCTTCCTCAATGGATTGATTCTAGCGAAGAAAAACTTCAAATTTTAAATGATTGGTTCTTTAAGCACAAATTAAATGTGAATTTAAGTCAGTTATTAACACAAGTAACTGACCAATTACCTAATGAGTTAGAGTTCGTTACAGATAAACTTTTAAGCATTATTGTAGATGCGATTGATAGTGTTTCTGATGCATTAATCATAGTAGTGATAACTTTTTACCTCTTGTTAGATGGCCCAAGAATTTGGGAGGGGATATTTAAGAAGTTACCAGGTAATTTTGCCCAACAAGTAAGCCAGTCTATTCAGCAAAACTTTCAAAATTACTTGATTGGGCAAGGAACTTTGGCTTTGCTGATGGGAGTTTCAGAAACATTAATGTTTTTAGCTTTTCAAGTCCAGTTTGCTTTACTCTTTGGTTTAGGAGTCGGGCTTTTGAGCTTAATTCCCTTTGGCGATGTCGTCAGCGTGGTTGTAATAACTTTCATAATAGCTACACATGACTTTTGGCTAGCAGTGAAGATTTTTGCGGTAGCTTTTGTCATTGACCAGTTAATCGATCAGGCGATCGCACCACGGCTTTTAGGCAGATTTACTGGGCTTAGACCAATATGGGTGTTAATTTCTTTACTTGTAGGAACCAATGTCGGTGGAGTCTTAGGTTTGCTAATTGCGGTGCCTGTAGCTGGTTTTATCAAAGATGCAGCAGATGGTTTTTCTAAATCTGGTGATTCTGAGAATGTAGTTAAGAATGAATTAGCATCAGAATTGTTGCCAGATGAATCAGTATAGAAATGAGTTATTTATAAAAATAAGATGCCATATTACCGCTAACACTAAGTTGCAACACTGTCATTAAGGATGAAGTGTAATAGTCAGGATAGTTATAACTCCTTGTTCAGATCCGTAATACCAAAAAACTCGAAAAGCAGCAGATATTTTGTTTTCTACATAGGCTTCAAAAATTTCTTCTCCATTGGGCCCTGATAAAGATTCATATTTGTGAGTATTCAAACTAGGGTGTCGTAGGTTTGTTTCCATTAAACCCAGCGTTTTTAAAACTTTTTGGTACTTCTTAGAGTCAGTTTGTTGTAGTTTAGCTAGTGCTGTACTAGCCTCGCTTGAAAATATTATCTTAAAATTCACTATTGCTCAGTTTGGTAGATTAAACCTTGTGACAAGGATTATGTTTTGAAATCAGTGTTCAGGGCTAGTGTTCTGGTGACATCCTCTATTCATCAATTTCTAGATCCGCATACTGGGAAAACGAACCTAAGTCGTGAAGTTCACCAGAACTTGCCTGTTTTATACCAACTTCTAATGAGCTACGAGCTACAGAATTTTGCCATATCCAAAGTTCTCTTTGTGGAATGTTTACAATTGGATCTAGCAGAATTTGTCCTAACTCATTAATCAGCACTCGATAGCTCTTTGCTTTGGCAACAGTACCCAAGGTTAATCGTCCTTTACCATCAGTTTTGACACTATCTTTAACTATTTGGAAGTCCTGATTTTCAATCATATTGCTGCTATGCTGCTATATCCTAAACTCATTATAAACATCTGTGGGTAAGTGGGTATTGCCCACTGACAAGCAAATTGCATAAAAAAAGCCCCCAGTATATCTACTAGGGGTGAGAAATAATACCATTTCACTTTATGTTTGTCGGAGATGACCCTGCGATCGCCTCTACTTAGATGAGAGGCTAATTATTTCTCAAATATTACAGCAAAAAGCGATCGGGTATAAAATTAGCCAACATTTGCCAAGAGCAATTCTCGTTTTTCTAATTTTTGTACTCTCACCTGAGAGTCATCATCAACATCGATAAGTGCTGTGTCTCCATCTGTAATTTGACCAGACAGCATTGCTTCAGCGAGAGAATCTTCTAAAAGGCGCATAATTGCCCGGCGTAATGGTCTAGCACCATAACTGGGGTTATAGCCTTCTTGTACTACAAGTTCTTTGAAGCGATCGCTAACTTCAAGAATAATTCCCTTTTCTGTCAAGCGTTTAGAAACTTCACGAAGCATAATTTCAGCAATTTGCTTCACTTCATCCCTAGAAAGCTGGGTGAAGACGATAATTTCATCAAGACGGTTCAGGAACTCAGGACGGAAGTAGGCTTTCAATTCCTCATTTACCAAGTTACGGATGCGGTTATAACTAGCGTCGGCTTGAGTGTCGAAGTCAAAGCCTAAACCACTACCACCTTTTTCAATTACCTTGGAACCGATGTTGGAAGTCAAAATGATCAGCGTGTTCTTGAAGTCCACTTTCCGACCTTTGGCATCGGTCAGATGACCGTCATCCAAGATTTGCAGCAGCATATTGAATACATCGGGGTGTGCTTTTTCGATTTCGTCGAATAGCAACACTGTGTAAGGTTTCCGCCGCACGGCTTCTGTAAGTTGTCCCCCTTCGTCGTATCCGACATAACCAGGAGGCGAACCAATTAGCTTGGCGACGGTGTGGCTTTCCATGTATTCGGACATATCTAGCCGAATCATTGAGTCTTCCGCACCGAAGAAGTAGGAAGCTAATGCCTTGGCCAATTCTGTTTTACCGACTCCGGTAGGTCCAGAGAAGATAAAGCTAGCAATGGGACGATTGGGATTTTTCAAGCCGACACGGGCGCGACGGATACCGCGAGATACAGCCGAGACTGCTTGTTCTTGCCCGATGAGGCGTTGATGCAGAGTATCTTCTAAGTGCAGAAGCAACTCTGACTCAGATTCAGTCAGTTTGTTGACTGGTACGCCAGTCCAAGAGGCAACGATTTGAGCGATATCTTCTTCGTCAACGACGGTGCAGTTGACAGGTTGCTCGTTTGGTGTAAATGTTGCTTGCAGTTGTTCTGCGAGTTTTAACTCTTGGTCGCGTAGGGTTACAGCTTTGTCAAAATCTTGGACTCTGACTGCTGCTTCTTTTTCTTTGGTAACGCCAGCGAGTTCACGCTTAAGTTCTTTATTGGGAGAACTTTGGGAGTTCCGCAGACGGACGCGAGAACCAGCTTCATCAATTAAGTCTATTGCCTTATCTGGCAAGAAGCGATCGCTAATATAGCGGTCTGATAATTCTGCGGCTGCGACAAGTGCTGAATCCAAAATTGTGACTTTGTGGTGCTGTTCATAAGCACCGCGCAAGCCGTAAAGAATTTGTACGGTTTCTTCTACCGATGGTTCACCAACCATAATTGGTTGGAAACGACGCTCTAGTGCTGCATCGCGCTCGATGTGCTTTCGATACTCATCAAGGGTTGTTGCGCCGATGCACTGGAGTTCACCCCTTGCTAAGGCAGGCTTGAGGATGTTGGCTGCATCCAAACCACCTTCTGTACCACCAGCGCCAACCAAGGTGTGAATTTCGTCAATTACCAGAATGATGTTGCCGACAGTGCGAACTTCTTCCACAACTTTTTTGATACGTTCTTCAAAATCGCCACGGAAGCGAGTTCCAGCTACCAACGACCCCATATCGAGGCTGATAACTTGCTTGTCTTGTAAGGTTTCGGGAACATCTTGGTTGATAATTCGTTGAGCTAGACCTTCTGCGATCGCAGTTTTACCAACTCCTGGTTCTCCAATCAACACGGGATTATTCTTAGTGCGACGACCGAGAATTTGGATTGCCCGCTCAATTTCCTTCTCACGACCAACTACAGGGTCGAGTCTGCCTTCTTGCGCTAATTTGGTCAAATTTCTGCCATATTCTTCCATCGTTAGCGGTTGGGTGCGCTTTTGACTACCACTACCAGCGAAAGCAGGTGCATTTTCACCCAAACGGCGAACTATGGCACTACGGACACTCTTGAAGTCAACTCCTAGATTTTGCAGGACTTTGGCGGCGACACCTTCACCAGCCTCAGTTAATCCTAAGAGTAAGTGTTCTGTGTTGATGTAATTCTGTCCTAGACTATGAGCTTCTTTAAAAGATTGCTCGAAGAGGCTTTTCACCTTGGGAGTGAAAGGAATTTCTGGTGGTACAAAGCCAGAACCCCTACCAATAATTTTTTCTACCTCACGACGTGCGTCTTTGAGGGTAACGCCTAATTCGGCCAGCACTTTAGCAGCAACCCCAGTTCCTTCTCCCATCAAACCCAGGAGAATTTGTTCAGTTCCTACGAAATTGTGTCCCAGGCGACGTGCTTCTTCCTGAGCTAGCATAATTACTCTAATGGCTTCGGAAGTGAAGTGTTCAAACATAATGGGTTCTTGCTCCCTCGCTGCTTGGACTTTGGGTGAGATAAAATTCACCCTCATCTAAAGTTTTTTGTATTTTCTTAAGGACTAATGTAACTTTATTTAAAGTTAAGTGGCAGTGGTGAGAGCCGTAAGACATCAGGTGTACTAGCCGTCTAAGAGAATTTAAGAGTTGGGAGTTAGAGGTTAGGAGTAAGTAAGGAGTTCTCAATTTTACAATTAGTTTTCCCGTGGAGAAGATGATTTTTTTTGCCTTTTCTGCTCCTCTGCTCTCGGCTAAACTTAGAACTCAGGACTCAGAACGGGCTAAACCCTAACTATCCGCTAACAACACTCAGGACTGACGATGACTGAACCAACGGTTGGTAAAGACCAACAACACCCTCTTTATAATCGCGATCGCCCCCTTATTGATATCTTACTCGCTCAAGAGGCGACAGACTATAACTTAGCAGAATTAGCCAGGCTGCGAATGCGTTATCAAGGCTTTCCAGGCGCAAGAGACATCCAAAAAGACCTAGATAAAGTCTTACAGCAGTGGGGTTTAACCGAAATTGAGCTTTTTGAGAAAACTCGCAAAATTCACGATTTGGGTGGTATTTACAAAAGTCGTGGTAAAAAAGACGAACAGGATTGGAATTAGGGAATGGGGAATGGGGAATGGGGAATGGG
>NZ_JAAGOG010000132.1:0-23940 GCF_010747425.1 Nostoc sp. UIC 10630 | reverse complement strand
TCCCCACTCCCCACTCCCCACTCAATTTAGTCCGAGTTGGCGACCCCAACCAAGCAATTAACTCTACCTTTACCCCAGCCGATCCGATTTATTTCCGGCAATTTTGCGAAGAGTGCGATCGCATCGAACGATTGGCAACGATGGATCAAGCTGGTCGCAGTACGAGAATTATCATTGAAGCTGCTAACTTTGCCCTCAAATGGATCAATAATCAATCCTTAGCAAAAACCAATAACGGACAACAGATTCCTGACAACCGACAAGTACCATTTCGCTTGCAGACAATTCGCCCTGTTGAAACAGGCGATCCACAAAAGAACGCCAACCCAGCACCCATAGGACGGGGATTAGAACTTTATACACCGCGTGACATTCATCACACCGTTGAATTGTTATCTCAAAGAGTAATCGAGTTATTTGGCGAAGACCCAACACAAAATAGTGCAGCGATTTTAGTGCGGGAAAATCGCCAAGGAAGATGGTTATCAGAGGCTCTAGCACCTGTATGCAAAGAGCATAATATTACACTGTACGATGTGGGAGAACGCGATCGCCGTTCCCATGTTCCCCAAGAGATTTTAGCATTGCTGCAATTTTGCGATCGCCCCCACTCCCCCGATTACCTCAAAGCTGCACTAGAAGCATTAGTACAGCGCCAGTTAATTCCTACTCAAGACCTCAACGCTCTTGCTAGTCTACCAGAAGAATTTTTGTATCCTGGCCCCCTAGCAGCACCCCAGACAGAAACAGTCCAAAAGGCTGCACGCTTATGTCGCAATTTACTTCGCGCCCGCTTGGAATTGCCCCTGTACCAGCTAATTTCCTTTCTTGCCTTGACTTTAAATTATGACCAGGCAGAATTAGCAACTGCTGACAAACTTGCAGAACGGGTAAATCAACAGATAGCTGGCAATAGTTCAATGGGAGGAATGCTGTCAGCTTTAAGTGAAATCGTTAGTTCCGAACGGTTTGAACCAGTGGAAACCGAAGATTCGGAAGAACGTTACACTCGTCGCGGTCAACTGACCATTATTACCATGCACAAAGCCAAAGGGCTAGATTGGGACTATGTATTTCTTCCCTTTCTCCACGAAAACTTGATTCCTGGGAGATTTTGGGTTCCTCCCCAAAGCCAGTTTTTAGGTGATTTTACCTTATCAGAAGTAGCCCGCGCCCAAATTCGGGCTGCTCTCCACGGAGAATCTACCATACCAGATGTTACGCAAGCATGGGAACAAGCAAAGCACTTGAAAATATCTGAGGAGTACCGTTTACTCTACGTTGCGATGACACGGGCCAAGCGTCTGGTATGGATGTCAGCAGCACAGAATGCCCCCTTTACTTGGAGTAAACCAGATAATTTACAAGAACAAGCACCTTGCCCAGTATTTCCAGCATTAAAGCGCCAATTTCCTGAATGTGTGGTGAATTTAGCGGTAATGGCTAAATAAGGACGATCAAAAGTTTTCAGAAATTGCAGGAATTTACAGTTACTAGCGATCGCACCATCCCAAAATATCTGTATAAAATAAATTATCTCTTGTGGAATTTGCCATTTGAAAATTGGTGTTATACATTGGTGTTCAGCTTTTAATCGGAAATATATTTATCAATGAAAACCCAACAAATCAGTTCCACCACAATAGAAAATAGACCCACCAAAACTAAAAAACAGTCCTTTCCTGGTGTGAATATTGGTAGCCCTAAAGTACCATTCCGCCAATCCAAGAAAACAGCACAACAGCATGAATTACTCAGTGATTGGGAACACGCGAGTTAATTTATTGACATACCTTTATACCAAATTACGGTTATCCTATTGACTTTTGTGCAACTCCCAGTATTTGATCGGGCATTAACTAAGAAACCATTGTAAATTAAGGGGGCAACGGATTTTTTCGGTCTATCGCCATAAGCCAACAATCTGAATATTTCCCTTCATGCAGTTCATGGGCTGGCAAAAGCTTTAATTTCACAAAGCCACATTTTTCATAGCAGCGAATGGCGCGAGGATTGTCAACATGCGGGTCTATGACAATTTTATGAGCTTGCAGATGTTCAAAAAGATAGGTGATAAATGCTGACAGGATTTTTGTACCAATTCCCTTGTTCCAATAGTCGGTTTCGCCTATGAACAAGTCAATTCCGTAGACATAATCAGTTTGTTCAAGATGATACAATTGCCTATCAGTTTGGGATAAGTCATTGAGCGCACAATACTGCAAATAACCAATGGGAATATTTTGATAGTAGAACACACACGGAACAACCGGATCTTTTCCCTCGATCATAGGTTTGTACGTTTCTATAATTCTTTCTAAAGGAAAAGGATTATCTCTTCCTTCATAAAATTGCAAAACTTGTGCATCAGTTAACCATTTTGCGAGCAGCTCATAATCATAAATTTCATCTTGCATTAGACGAATAGCTATTTCGTCTTGTTGAATTAGCATATTCTATATATATTTTCTAACGAGTATTTAAATAAATATAGGTTGTTAAAAATCTCTATTATCTTGCAAAAATTATGAAAAAAAAGGGAATTCCATGTCCACTTCGTCAGAATGAAATTCCCTTTAATTTTTTGTCTTAGCTCTAACAAAAAATACAGATGCCGAACTTAAATTTACTCAATTGCCACCAGATGTAACAGCTTTATTATGTATAGCAGTGTCTTCAGCCTTTCTCTGCCATTTACCATCGCTGCCTGGTTCGTATTCATTCTTCACACTATTCCAAGCAATTTCACGCGCACCCTCTTCACTAAAACCATTACTTTGAGCAGCATTAAATGCAGCTAGAAAAATCTGCTGTGCATGTTCAGGTAACTGCTCTCTAACTTCATTGGGCAATTCATTTATTGTTTTATCAGCCATAAAGTTATCTCCAATTATTTCAACTTAAGTTCATCCTAAAAAACTGGCAGTATAATTTCCTCTTTCTAGAAGAATAGAAGTAAATAATCATACTTTTGGCTGAGTCAGGCAATTTTAAATCAGCGATGCAATGATATTAATACTCATGGCTAAGATGGTGGTATTGAAAAAGAACGATAATATGCTATGCAACAGAGTCAAGCGTCTCATATCGCTTGATGTCGTCTGCACATCTGAAACTTGACTTGTCATGCCAATTACAAATGAATAATATAAAAATTCCCAATAGTCTGGAGAGTCGTTATTAGGAAAATCTAAACCTGCGGTAATTTCTTCACTATGATTACGATTAATATATTTGTAATAACTATGTGCATATTGCACTGCAAACATTGTATGCACTAATAGCCAGGAACCGACAATGGTCATAATTGAAAGTATGACATGTAGGGTAAGCAGAGTTGTTGACAACCCTTTTTTATCAGTTAATAAAAACCCGATCGCTAAAACACTAGCACAAGCCGCAGCTATCACCAGCATGAATATAGCTAAATGTCCTTCATATTCATTCTCAGCATAACGGCGAATTTTTTCTGGGCTAGCCTTGATCATTTTCCACCAAGTTACGGCTAAGAAAAAGTCAGCACCAAAGTTCCAAGCGCAGAGAATGCGAGTCGGTAAGTGTAGCCAAGACGGAAGAATTATTGAAACTAATACAGCAATTCCGGCAGCAATGATCAGTCTGGGTCGAGGGTCAAAGTTTTTAAATAAGTTAAGTTTCACAAATATTGCGATCGCAGATGTTATCCAGTTAGATTTAATTAATTTGTAATCTCTCTTAAAAGGCTAGGGTGTAAACACAAGTAAGATCCAGAAAGCCCTCATGTAGAGACGCGATTTATCGCGTCTGAAAGACTGACACGTTAGAGAGACGCGATAAACTGCCGTCTCTACAAAGAATGTACTCCTCAATTATTCCTTGACAGACTACTATTTACAACTTGTGTGTACACCGTAGCCTTTTAAAAGAGAGGTTAAAATTTATTGCTTCCATTCGAGAAGCACTATAATATCCAACTAATTACGTTAGCGTAGCGGGGCGTAGCCCATTACGAATTATTTCAACTTGGCTCTAATCGTTTCTATTCGTTGACGATTAACACCTAAATCGCTTTGACCTAAGCGTGAAGCGGAACGCACTTGGATCGCATTGGCATTTCGGTCTAGATAAAACTCTACATCATCCACAAATCCCAGTAAAGCACTTTTAAATTCTGCATATAAATAATCTTCGCTTTCGGTAATGATTTTAGTTCTTGGTAAGGACTGAATAATCTCTTTAAGATTAGCGTAGGCGAAGCCCGCCGCAGGCATCGCTTCTTGTGGGCTAGATGTAAAAGTCAATGGTGCAATTTTGTGGACTGCATCTGCACTCTGACTGGAAACACAGTTAGGAGAGTTAGGGCAGGATGCTAATTTACCGTTGCTAACACCCAAATTATTCGGTCGTTTGCCAGCAAAAACCATAATTACGTCTCCAGGTAAGTAAATAACTATACTCTCACACATTTACTTGAACCACTCTAATGCTTTGCGGCAATTCCATCTTCTGGCAAATGACAGATTCCCTAAAACATCAGTGATGCGTTCGCTCTATGATCCGGTAAGTATCGTCTAGGCGAAGACAGATTATGACGCAAACAATTTCAATCAACGACTCCGGGCGTTTGCAACTCACACCGCTAGAAATCCCATCCCGCCTACTGTTAGGGCCTGGGCCATCCAATGCCCATCCCACAGTTCTCCAGGCAATGAATACCTCACCAGTTGGGCATCTTGACCCAGCTTTTCTCGCCCTCATGGATGAAATTCAGTCATTGCTACGCTACGTATGGCAGACAGAAAACCCACTCACTATTGCCGTCAGTGGTACGGGAACAGCTGCAATGGAAGCAACGATCGCTAATGCTGTTGAACCTGGTGATATAGTTTTGATTGGTGTGGCTGGTTATTTTGGTAATCGCCTTGTAGATATGGCTGGACGTTATGGTGCTGATGTCCGAACCATTACCAAGCCTTGGGGACAAGTTTTCAATCTAGATGAACTCAAAACTGCCCTAGAAACTCATCGTCCGGCTATTTTGGCTCTAGTTCATGCCGAAACTTCTACCGGCGCACGGCAACCGTTAGAAGGAGTTGCTGATTTGTGCAATGAATTTGGCACTTTGCTGCTGGTAGATACTGTGACAAGTTTAGGTGGTGTCCCCTTATTTTTAGATGCTTGGGGAGTTGACTTAGCTTATAGTTGTAGCCAAAAAGGGTTGGGTTGTCCGCCTGGTGCTTCGCCTTTTACGATGAGTGCGCGTGCAGTTGAGAAATTGCAACAGCGCCAAACTAAGGTTGCAAACTGGTATTTGGATATGTTGTTACTGGGTAAGTATTGGGGCGCTGAACGCACCTATCACCACACAGCACCCATTAATTTATATTATGCATTGCGGGAAGCATTACGTTTGCTTGCAGAAGAGGGATTAGCAAACTCGTGGCAGAGGCATCAAAAAAACGTAGAGTATCTCTGGGAAGGCTTAGAGAATTTGGGACTGAGTATGCACGTTGAGCAGGAGTATAGACTACCAACGCTCACCACTGTCCGCATTCCAGCAGGAGTAGATGGGAAAGCGATCGCACGGCAGTTACTCAATGAACATAATATTGAAATTGGCGGTGGTCTTGGCGAACTAGCAGGTCTTGTCTGGCGCGTGGGATTGATGGGCTTTAATAGTCGAAAGGAAAGTGTTGACCAACTTTTAGCAGCATTGCGGCAGGTTTTACCTAAGTAGTTTTCGCTTGAAAATAGTGCGTTAACAGTAGCTTAACGCACTTGATCGGGCACTACAATCATTACCAATTACAAGAAGCAACCAAGTTAGCCACTATCTCAACTAGTTCGTCTGGATCAATTGGTTTAGATACATGAGTGTCAAAGCCACCTTCCAAGGCACGGATACGAGCCTCAGGATCAGCATAAGCTGTTAAAGCAATAGCTGGGACTCGTCCACAATTATTTGATTTGAGCGCACGGAATTTGCGGATGAAAGTGTAGCCATCCTCCCCAGGCAACCCAATATCAGAAATTAAAACATCAGGCTGCAATTCGGATAATACCTTGTGTGCCGCATCCGCCGATATTACTGGTATAACTTTTGCTCCATCCATTTCCAACACAGTAGTGATGAAAAAGCGAGTATCATTATCATCCTCAATTACCAGAATATCTAAACCAGCAAGAGTTCCAGAAGGTTCCATAAATGAAATTTTATCGTAGATTAAGGGTCTAAATCCCCATTTTGAAAATGTCTTTATGGCCTTTCCTACATGGCTTGAAAAGTCAGATACCTATCCCTAAAGTAATTAATCATTCGTAATTTGTAATTACGAATTGTTAACTAACTCCTCACTTGTCTAAAGTTCTTATACTCAGGACTTGGGGTGGTGTCGAATCTGGCGGATAAATCACATCTACCTGTACTATCCGCTTCGTGGCAGGTGGAAGTACAAGCTGTACCAATGGTTCTAACACCTGACCAGTTCTGTGCCATAGATGTACGTAGCGAGTCTTTTGTTCACCTTGGTCATCGAAGTAACGCAGCCGCACCGTACCACGGAAGAAAGGAAAATCTAGAGATGGTTTCCTAAAACGTACACCACCTTGGGATAATTTATCTTCCTTCAAAGGCGTTTCCAAAGTAACAGTCACGGTTTGAGTTTGGTTGGTATTGTTGCTTAAAGGTAAGGTGAGTTTATATTCCACCCCATAATTACCATGTGCTTCATAAGCTGTATCTGGATAACGTACCAACATTTTGGCCGTTTGGATTTGTTGAGTACCCAATCGACCACTCCGCAATGTGTCTAAAACATAAGAAATAGCTTTACCGCGCTGGGGAATAGTCAGATTTGTGCTTTGAGGATTATCCAGCAACTTTGCTTTCCACTGGGAACCTTGTGATATACCAGCTACACGCCCATAAATCAGTGCGCCACTGGTAGCATTTGGAGGAGTCGGGGTTTTATCTCGCGGCCCGGCGAAGTTCCCGTTATCTAGTAAAGCTTGCCATTCTCCAAGAGTCGGTGGGCGTTCTATATTCTCAGAATTTTTCTTGGCAAACATTGCTAAACTTGCCGCATAAACTTGATCACTACTACGCAACCGCATAAAGCTAGAGCGACCATTCACAGGCTTTTCTAGATTTCGTACAGGAATCGGATGATTTAGTAACATCCGGCTTTGCCCTGGCGGAATTATTAGCTTTGCCGGAAAATCAGCTTGTCGAACACCTCGGAGTACATCACCAACAGCGCGATCGCCTGGCCCAGAGTAAGCTTTACCATCGTTATTTTCTACATAGGGTGGTAAGGTAACAAATGGCGCATCTTGCATCAAGTAACTCGCCGCTTGCAACACATCCACTGTTACAGGTTTTTTACCAGGGTTATGCACAAGTACACCCAGGTATAGCGTTTGTAAATCCTTGGGAGTGTGGGTATAGTGATGGGCAAATAAGTCAAAGCGTCCCTTCAAGGGAAAATTTAGGTGCGCTGCTGCAACTTTTTTACCTTTTGTAGGAAAAGTAGAAAGTAAAATTCCCTCAGTTTTGATCCATTCTGGGCTATTGCTGTTAAAAACAGGTATTGTATCCAACTTACCTGGTAGAGCCAGAACTGCTCCTGATTGCACGATTTCTTGGGGTGCTGGCTGAGGTGTTTGAGCGATCGCGGAATTCTTTTTATCTGCTGTGCATCCAAAGGTTTGAGTTATAGCAAGTCCTAATAGAAGTGTGAATACAGGTAGTGGTAATTTAGCCAGCATAAATTTGCGCGTCAATCACGCTGTAGTGTCAGATATAACAAGTTATTATTACAAGTTTCTAGAAGCGGATTTCTGAAAATGCGTAAGTATAGCCCGCACTTCGGCTGCGCTCAGTGACCACCGCAGGCATCGCTATATATACAACAGCAATACAGTTCAGTTAAGCATTTCTTTATTCTCTCGGTGCCCTCTGCGTCTCTGTGGTAGCCTGCGGCAAGCCGCTGACGCTCCTTCTCTGCGAGACGCTACGCGAACGTCGCTACCGCTTCGCTAATGCGTCTACGTAAAAAAAATGACTAAAATCAAACTGCTGTATCTGGTATTCCTCACTAGCTCACTGCGAGAAAAAACCAACAAATAGTAGAGGCAAAAGTATTAGTAGGGACACAATTAATACGAGGGTTGCCGGCTCGATTTTTATCTGGTTCTTTTGTGGATCGCGCATTTGGCTTGCTCTCGAGAAATAATAAGTATATTAACTTAGCCTAAAGGATGTTTATTCCTTTTTCCAAGTCCAATTAGGTTGGAAAATGTAACTTTTTAGTAACTTTATCGCCCTATCAGCTTATTTCTTCCAAGGTAGTTTAGTTCCCATTTCAGTCAATGCAGAAAAAATGAGATAAAGGACGAGTAACCCAGCACCTGCTAAGAAAGCCAGTAAATCGTTATCCATAAATGTTATGTGCTAAAACTTCGCTAATCATAGCGAAATCTACTAATCTTTAGCATTTTTCTGAGCCTGCAATCTTTGATCTTGTGGATGCAAACTGTACCAGCCATACCAGTGACGAACTGCTAGCCAAACGGCTGAAAGTAAACCCGCTAGGCTGAGGGTGAGGCCGCTAAATGGTACTAATAATCCAAAAATTGGTAATACTGCTCCAGCAATAGTGCAGATAATAGCAGCCAGGGAAGCACTGCGACTAGCTCCCAATCCCCATGTCAAAAACAGTAAGATGATGGAAATTAAAGTCCAAGCCAACTGAGCATTGATGACACGAGCCAGATAGGTCAGAATCAATAGACAAGCAAAGAAAATACTACCAGCGATCGCAACATTTCTGAAACTCATTGGTAGTGATAAATATAACAATAAAATCCACCACACAAATATTGCTGGTGCTAGCAATAAAAGACGCGGAATTACCCCCGTATGACGAATCGGTTCGGTGTTGGTAAACACTCCAAATGGATTTTTGACTGAAACATTCTCGTCAAATTTCCAAGTAAATTGCGTACTACGTCCGTCAGATTTAATATCGTCAGGTTCAATACCACTGGCAAAATTAGCCGGAGCAAAGTTAGCAATTGCTATGAGGCGGAAGTTAGATAGGATTTGTCCCCCTGCACTATAAACCCAGCGAGGCCCGCCTCTAGCCTGATAGGTGACTCGAAAGGTAGTTTCTTCTCCTGGTTGCAGCCGGAAGGGAAAACCATAATCTTCTGGATTGATTTGTTGCAATCTTGTCCCGTCACGCTCGATTTTATAGCTAGAAAGAAGTGTGTAGCCGTTGGGTGGCGGTGCTTCAAAGAAAAAATTATTAATGTCCTTGAGTTTGTTAACTACTTTATAATCGGCAGTATAATCTGCCCGATAAATTGAGCTACGCCCTGGAACATCTACGCTTTGGTCAAGCTTGACTTGAATTTGCGAACCAGCCAAGCTCAAGAAGCGGTTAATCTGTCTTGTCTCATTTACCTTGACTATTTTGTTGCCAACTTGAGTGTTATATGAGTATGGCTCTTGAATAGAGTAGCGGACTTGAGGGGCAAGTTGTTCTAGCTTTTCACCTGCAACACTTTCAGCCACTTGAGCTACCTTTGCTTGTTCCCAGTAGTGGTAGCGATTGCTTAAAGTTGAACAGAGAAAAAATCCCGGTACTAAGAGAACTAATACTAGAGTTAAATGCTGTAATCCACGCAACAGTTGAGAATAGCCAACAGCCCATTCACCGATGAATATAAGCTGTTCCGGCTGGCTGCGACGGAGGGAAAAACTTATCAGTGCGATCGCAACTCCTAAAGCTACGATCAAAAATACTAATAACAGTGAAGCTTTGAGCGCCTGGGTTCCAAATTGAACAAGCTCAATCGGATGCGTCAAATCGGGTAATCCGGGAATACCTTGAGCAGAAGATGACATTGGTTAATTTTTGCAGAATTTGGAGAACCAGACCGATAAATTTGCTTAAAAGTTTCTGAATAATAGTTTTATTTAATACGCAGATATTTTCAAGAAGTGCTGCTGAATTGCTCAATGGCAACTGAGAACTTACACAAAAAATCTCTCAAATTCTTATTTGTCTGTGTTCTCTGTAGCTCTGCGTTAGCCTGTTGCAAGTCTTATTGAGTCTACATCTTTCTGTTAATCATCCCTAAGTATGATTAATTTCAACATCAAAAACCCGGCTATCATGGCCGGGTTTTTGAGTGGAAACATGGGGCTATATTGCCCAAAGGTTAGTTATAGAAGTTCAGTATAAAATCGATGCTCTGATCAGGGATACCGCTCGGTTGTTATCGATTTCGGAAAATTAGCTAAAAATTTTTGCGTAGTCTTCCTTTCTCTTCCAAGCAGCAACCGACTGATAGCGCCAGAGTGTAGGCAATACGGTTCGGATAAGCATTTTTCACTTTCCTTGTGGTCTGGGTAAAGGGTAAGGGGTAAAGGGTAAGGGGTAAAGGGGCAAGGATGTATTCAAAACCTTTTCCCTTTAACCGAACCGTATTGAGAGTGTAGGATTGAGAAATATTGATTTTCCGGCTTTTGCTGATGAATAATGGATTTGGTAGCTGGCAAGAATGGTTAACAGTATTCACCTATCTAGGTTTTACAGTCTTTATTATCTGGCGCGTGTTTACCGCCGAGAAGAATTAAAAAAGCTACATATCATTTCACCAGGGTCTTTTTGCTCAAAGGGCAAAACACCTCCACCTTGTTGAACCTTGACTCGTTCCCGGCAATTGTAAACCTCGGTGGGCCTTTTTACTCCATCTACACTAACGGTTGCCCTGTATTCCCAATAGTTTTTAGCACTTCGGTTGATGCTGAGAATGCAAATCTGGTGGTGTTGGCGTAGCCCGTTGGAGAAATCGTAGTTGCGACACACTGATGCAAAAGCTGGATGTGCTACGGACAAGTTTAGTATCAATAGCAACATAAATACTCCTACTTTTATCCTGTTCATAAAAAATCATTTAACATTAGGAACTCCGTAAAAATAAAATACCAGCTATAGGAGAGTCCTATAGACAATTTGTATTGAGCAGAAAAGTCTCAAACATGATGGTGTTCATGTACCATACCCTAAGACCAATTCGTAATATCCTGCGGAAAGCCGGACTTCGTGCGTCTACGACGTAATTGAGAAAGTCAGATTACATCTAGCTGGGTTTCCAGCATTTGTGTCTGTAGTTTTATTTTGAAGAATTGATATAACAATAAATTTGCAAAAAAAAGCCAGTCTTAAGGACGATAAAATTGCGACTAAAAACAAATTTTGAGCAATCTCAGATTGCACGCTGTTGTGCGGCAGTGCTGCTTTTCGGTCAAGTGTGGCTACATTTTATTCAGGGAAAAACTTACTACCGCAAAATTATGCAACATCTGGTGACTGCTGGGCCCGGTTCTATCTCTCCAGTTCTCCTGGTTAGCGGTTTTGCAGGAATGATTTTTACTATTCAGACGGCAAGAGAATTAGTCCGATTTGGGGCTGAAAATGCTGTGGGAGGTGCTTTTGCCTTAGCTTTTTGTAGAGAATTAGCTCCAATTTTAACCGCTAGTATTATGGCAGGACAAGTGGGTTCTGCTTTTGCAGCAGAAATAGGTGCAATGCGGGTAACTGAGCAAATTGATGCACTTTATATGCTCAAAACTGATCCCATTGATTATCTAGTACTTCCTAGAGTAATTGCTTGTTGTTTGATGGTGCCTTTAATGACGATTTTGGCTTTAGTTACTGGGATTATCGGCGGAGTTTTTGCCGGATCATATTTTTACAAAATTATTCCTGAAACATTTTTAGAATCAGTCAGAAATTTTTTAGACCCATCAGATTTGTTTATTATTTTGTTAAAAGGGTTTATTTTTGGTTTGCTGGTTGCTGTCATCGGCTGTAGTTGGGGTTTAACTACTAAGGGGGGAGCTAAGGAAGTAGGAGAATCGGCAACAAAGGCAGTTGTTACTAGTTGGGTATCCATTTTTATCATGGATTTTTTCCTTTCTCTACTACTATTTGACCAGCCTGCATTTTGAAGAGAGCAGGGGGAAAGGGGAAGGGGGAAGGGCAAGAAAATTAGTGGTAACAGAGCTTGTCTATTCGCATAGCGTCCCATAGGGAAGTACAGTTTTCCTCCTACCTCCTGCCTTCATTTATCGAAAATTTGGGTAAGAAATATCAGTTTTGAAGCTTTGATGGAGCCCACCACAGACATCCCTACTTTTTTTGAATATACTTCATAACTTGACGAGAACGTGGGAATATATTAACTCATAAATTAGCGCACCCAAAGCTAAACCTGCAAATGAAAAGATAGATGCAGTAAAAAAAGCTAGCCCTTCTCTAAGACCTGCTCTTTGGAAATCTATCCTGACTAATATAGTTGCCGAAATGATGAGTAAAGTATCAAGAAATACCCGAAACCAGGCAATCATCAGAAAAAATAAGAAAGCTGCTAAGACAGCAACGCCAAAAGACCTGATGTTTGATTTAAGCAAAATCCTGAGATAATAGGTCATTTTCGGCCAAGGAGTGGTTAACGTCACTATTAAAAGCAAGATTGCAACCACAGTCAGCACCCACACAAAGAGAGGAGCATGTGTTTCAGATATTACCCAGCCCAAGGTACTGTAACTAAGCAGTACTAACGCCAGGGACACCCAAGGAACTCTTTTAAAAATTGACATGGGTTTATATTCCTAGTACAGGGTCAAGGTATTATTACATTATTAAATTTTATATAGGAATGCGCTTTGATTTTTGTTCGCCTAGCGTGGCGTAGCCATAATTATTTGGCTTAAGAGGCAACGAGAAAAAAGGCTCTTTGAGTTGCACCTAGCTTCGCAAAAATCAAAAATAAGCTTTATGGAAGGCAGACTATTATAACTATTGACTAATAGCTAAACAATCATTTTCTGCCCACCAAGCGTAGATTGGCGTGTCACGGTCTGGTAAAGCACCAAAAGTATTAGGTTGCAATACATTTATGCTAATACCATTTGTTAATTCCACAACATAATTAACGTGTGTGCCCAAATACATAACATTAATAAGTCGCCCTTCAAAGCAGTTAGCTGGCAAATTGGGTGGATAAAGCGAAAGCTGTATTTTTTCTGGGCGCACACTCACTACTACTGCTTGTGATAATTGAGATGGTGTATCTTCAGCGCGGTTAATGATAATTGAGAGTCCTGTTTTTGTGGAAATTTTAATACTAGAGGAATCTACCGCTACGATCTCACCACTAAATAAATTAGTATCGCCAATAAAATCAGCAACAAAAGATGTCTGGGGACGTTCGTAAATTTGGCTGGGAGTGCCAACTTGTTCAATTTTGCCTTGGTTCATGACGGCAATGCGATCGCTCAAAGATAATGCTTCTTCTTGGTCGTGTGTCACCATCACAAAGGTTACTCCCAAGTCTTTGTGTAAATTTGATAACTCAACCTGCATTTCTTTACGTAGTTTTAAATCCAACGCCCCTAAAGGTTCATCTAGTAATACGACGGTGGGACGGTTGACTAAAGCCCTTGCTAAGGCGACTCGCTGCTGTTGACCACCAGAAAGTTGACTGGGAAAGCGCGATCGCAAACTTTCCATTTTCACTAACTTTAAAGCTTCTTGAACTCTAATTTCAATTTCCGATTTGTGGATTTTTTTTAACCGTAGTCCAAAGGCGATGTTATCCCAGACATTCAAGTGATTGAATAGAGCGTAACTTTGAAATACAGTATTGACGGGTCGGCGGTAAGGCGGCACATTAGTCATAGACTGACCCTGAATCAACACTTTGCCAGCATCAGCGATTTCAAAGCCAGCAATTAAACGTAGTGTTGTTGTTTTGCCACAACCGGAGGGGCCTAAAATACTAAAAAATTCTCCTTGTCTGACATCCAAGTCTATTCCGTGTACTGCTGGTTCTTGGTTAAAAAACTTGAACACGTTACGCAGTTCAACATCAAGTGGCTGAAAAGTTGTTATCCCCCTCTGATTCTGCATGACAATTTGAGCCATAATCCTTAGTAGAATGCCGTGATCTTACGTAAATTTGTCAGTAGTCTATTGGGCAGACTATATTTGACACTTTGGTTTATTGTATCCGCCAAAAACAATTGTTCAAGAATATACTTGCCCGATTTTTTCATACCCAGTCTTGGGCATGAGTTTAGGGTAATTGTATACAGATAATACCGCTCTTAGAATCATTCTTTGTCTTATGTCTTTATTCCCATCAATTGGTAGCAAAAAAGATACACGTACAGTTGGACGTGGTTTCCAATCAATATTTTTAATCGTATTTACCCTCTTAATAACCACTGGGATTGAGGCTCGTTTGGCCTATTTGCAAATTGTTGAAGGTCCAAAACTCCGAGAACGAGCCGAAGCGAACCGTATTAGGATGATTTCTAAACAACCAGAACGAGGTAATATTTTTGACCGCAATGGTAAACTTTTAGCCAGTACTCGCTATCCTAGCTCTGTATATTTGTGGCCAATGGCACATACTAAGCCTTCTTGGTCTGTAGTCGGCCCGCGTCTAGCGCAAATTCTCAACATTCCACAAGATGAGATGGAAAAGAAATTAGAACAAGCAGGTGCTAATTCTTCTTCACTCATCCGAATTGCTCGCGATCTCAATGAAGCAGAAATTACGGCGCTTAAGGAGTATAAAAATGAACTCCCCGAAGTGGAAATTAATACAGATTCTGTACGTTATTATCCTCATGGGAAGCAATTGGCTCATGTATTAGGCTATACGCGAGAGTTGACCGCCGACCAGTTAAATGACAAGAAACAGGAAGGCTACCGACTGGGGGATGTAATCGGTCAGATGGGGGTGGAAAAAGCTTATGAAACAGTGCTACGAGGCGAATGGGGTGGTCAGCAGGTGGAAGTGGATGGTGCGGGTAGACCAATCCGGGTTGTGGGCGAGAAACAGGCAAAGGCTGGTAACGATTTGCATCTGACCATAGATTTGGATGTGCAACAGGCAGCAGAAAAAGCTTTAGGAAATCAACGAGGTGCGATCGCAGCACTCGATCCGAATAACGGTGCTGTTTTAGCATTGGTCTCTTACCCCACCTTTGACCCGAATATCTTCTCAAAACAAAAACTCTCCCAGAAAGATTGGGAAAGCGTGCAAGGTAAAGATCATCCCTTGGTTAATCGTGCCCTGAGTGCCTTTCCACCCGCCAGTACTTTTAAAGTTGTCACCACGACAGCCGGACTGGAATCAGGCGAATTCTCTCCTGACTCAATATTACAGACCTTTGGTTCTCTTACCGTTGGTGGTGTGACTTTTGGTGAGTGGAACCACGCCGGATTCGGGCCATTAGGATTTCCCAGAGCGATCGCTATGAGTAGTGATACTTTCTTCTATCAAGTTGGTAGAAAAGTTGGTGGCCCAACTTTAATTCAATGGAGCCGCAAATATGGATTTGGTCAAAAAACTGGCATTGAATTTCCCAACGAAGAATCAAAAGGCTTGGTTCCAGATGAAATATGGAAGCAGAAAGTTTTGAAGACACCTTGGACGGTAGGCGACACCATTAATATGTCAATTGGTCAAGGTGCTTTACAAGTAACACCACTACAATCGGCGATTATGTTTTCTGTCCCTGCTAATGGCGGGTATCGAGTTCAGCCGCATTTGCTCAAAGACAATGAAGAAGCAAAAAGTTGGCGAGAATCGTTAAATATGAAGCCGACAACGATTAAAGTTCTCCGCGATGGACTGCGGAAGGTAGTGAGTGAGGGAACTGGTAAGCGCTTGGACGTGCCGACAATTGCCCCAGCTTCTGGAAAGAGTGGCACTGCTGAAGCTGGTGTTGGTCGCCCAAATCATACTTGGTTTGGTGCTTATGCCCCTAGTAATAAGCCGGAAATTGTGGTTGTGGCCTTTGGTGAAAACTCTGGCGAACATGGCGGTACTGTTTGTGGGCCTATGGTTTTACAAGTGTTAGAGGCTTATTTTCAGCACAAGTATCCAGGTAAGTATAAAAAATCTCAGCCAGATCCATCAGAAGCAAAAACTCAGAATTCAGGGCATGGCACTGGGGATTAGTACCGCAAGGCGGAATTAAAAATTAAAAATTAAAAATGAATACAGCGTAAGTGTTTTATTCATTTGGAATGGGTGGTTTATTTACGCTGAACTGTACTATTGTACAAAGTTCAAAATTCAAAAAGCCTTTGGGCGACCCAATGGAAGAGATGAGCTTATGATATCAATTGAAAACAATTAATGGCTGCCTATTAGTTTGCCGTTAAATACCTGCTAAGAATTTAGCAGAATTGTTTACAGATAATCTTAATTTTGAAATCTTTTTTGTCTTATGACTATATTTAAACCATCTCCACTTGGCGGAAAACAAAATACACGTACAGTTGGACAGAGTTTCCAGCCGATATTTTTAATTATATTTACTCTATTGATGTTGACGGGAATCAGTGTTCGTTTGGCATATTTGCAAATTACTGAAGGAGCAAGCCACCGAAAACGAGCTGAGTCAAATCGAATTCGGATGATTGCCAAACAACCAGAACGGGGTAACATTTTTGACCGTAATGGCAAACTTTTAGCCAGTACTCGCTATCCTCGCTCTGTATATTTGTGGCCGATGGCACATACCAAGCCTGCATGGTCAGTTGTGGGGGCACGTTTATCTCAAATTCTTGAGATTCCCCAAGAAGAGATGGAGAAGAAATTAGAAGAGGCAGGCGCTAACTCTTCTTCACTTATACGGATTGCTCGTAACTTGAACGAAGCACAAATTACGGCATTGAAGGAGTATCAAACCGAACTTAAAGACGTAGAAATTCATACAGAAGCCGTTCGCTACTACCCCCACGGCAAGGAATTAGCTCATGTATTAGGCTATACGCGAGAACTGACCGCCGACCAGTTAAAAGAAAAGCAGCAGGAGGGCTACCGATTAGGTGATGTGATTGGTCAAATGGGAGTTGAAAAAGCTTATGAGATAAGTCTGCGAGGCGAATGGGGGGGTCAGCAGGTAGAAGTCGATGGCGCAGGTCGGCCGCTCCGGGTTTTGGGTGAGAAGCAGGCGAAGCCTGGTAAAGATTTGCACTTGACCTTAGATTTAAATATGCAAAAAACAGCCGAAAAAGCTTTAGGCGATCGCGACGGTGCGATCGTGGCACTTGACCCAAAGAACGGTGCCGTTTTAGCAATGGTATCTCACCCCACCTTTGACCCCAATATTTTCTCGAAGCAGAAACTCAGCCAAAAAGATTGGGAAACTGTACAAGGTGCAGATCATCCCTTAGTCAATCGCGCCCTCAGCGCCTTTCCACCTGCTAGTACCTTCAAAATTGTCACTACAACAGCTGGTCTAGAATCAGGTAAATTTTCTCCTAGTACAGTCTTGCAAACCTATGGTTCCTTAAGTTTTGGCGGTACCAGATTTGGTGAATGGAATCACGCCGGATTCGGGCCGTTGGGCTTTGTCGGTGCATTACAGTGGAGTAGTGATACCTTTTTCTATCAAATTGGTCGCGGAGTCGGTGGCCCAACTTTAATAGAATGGACTCGCAAGTATGGATTTGGTAAAAAAACCGGCTTTGAGTTTGCCAACGAAGAGGCAAAAGGTTTAGTGCCAGATGAGACATGGAAACAGAAAGCTTGGAAGATACCTTGGACAGTAGGAGACAGTATTAATATGTCAATTGGTCAAGGTGCTTTACAAACTACACCCTTACAAGTCGCCATTATGTTTGCCGTACCCGCGAATGGTGGCTATAGAGTCCAGCCGCATTTGCTTAAAGACAATGAAGAAGCAAAAAGCTGGCGAGAATCTTTAAATATGAAGCCGACAACCATAAGTGTTCTCCGGCAAGGATTACGGAAAGTCGTAGCTGAAGGGACTGGTAAGGCTTTGAAGCAGCCAACAGTTCCCCCAGTCGCGGGTAAGAGTGGTACTGCCGAAGCCTGGAAGGGACGTGTTAAGCAAAATCACGCCTGGTTTGGTGCTTATGCACCTGCTGAACAGCCAGAATTTGTAATTGTGGCATTTGCAGAACATTCCGGCGGTGGCGGTGGTAGCATTGCTGCGCCAATGATCTTACAAATTATGGAGGAATATTTTCAGCGCAAGTATCCAGGTAAGTATCAAAAACCAACGCCGAAGAAAGCATAAAATTGGTACTTGGGATTACCGTAATTTTACTTTGTCATCGAGATAAAATTTCCCGACCAGATGCGATCGCCAAAAAAATTGCTGAATACTACTGTCCAGCCCTTAAGGAAGTGATTCTTCAGCCTCCGTTAGGAGAAGAAGACCGATAAAACTAATCAGTGGTGGGTTCAAGCCCTCACTGATAGCGCAGCGTCGTAAAGCCTTCTCTTCTCTTTTAGAGACGCTACGTGATCGCTTAGAGCGAGTCCACTAGCGTCCAATACGCTTAGGTTAAGGGCTACTGGCAAAAATTTTGGGTTTTTGAGACGCGATAAATCGCCATCTCTACAAGTCTTTTAAAATCGAACAACTCCTATGGCGATATCTTAGCGGGTTTCAAATTTCTGGCTTTGTAGAACATTTCCAAGCTGTTGCGATCGCCGACGAAACGCCAGTGCCAAGGCTCATAACTCACACCTTGAACATTATCTTTAGGAAAAGACATTTCAAAGCTAAAACGGGCTGCATTTGCTTGCAGCCATTGATAAGCCTTAGTCTTGTCAAAATTGGTTTGGAGATTAGTTGCTGGTACTGATCCATCCCCAACATCCACAGCATAACCTGTGTGATGTTCGCTATGACCAGGAGGAGCGCTGAGGGCAGCTCGTTCTGCTGGCGTTTGATTTCGTTGGGCACCGACACCAAAAAACAATTGTTCCTGGTCTTTAAGTGAGCGAAAGCCAGAAATTGGCACTAAAGTTACACCTGCACTTCGGGCTGCTGCTACCATCTCCTCAAACTTTTGGGCAGCAGCTTTTCGCATTCTAATGCCCCTATTTGCGGAGATGGTTATTAGTTCTGACTGAGGCGCTTCTGGGTAAGGAAAATGCCCTAATATAGTTTCGCTAGAATTATTAGATGGTGCTGGAGTTGGAGGAGTAGAAGTAGCTGGTAAAGGTTGAGAATCGGCAGTTTTTTTGGGTGCAGTGACGAAAAATAAAAAACCGCTAATTAAAGCCAGCAGGATAAATCCCACCACTCCGCCAATCAGCATAATTTGGGGTTGCAACCACATTTTGCGTGCTGCAACAGGGGTATCACGTACAGCCACTGGAATATCATCACCAAGGTCATTCGATGAGTTTTGCGGTTTTCCAGAAAACCCTGCCTTATTCAAGCGTAAACTCCTGTTTTTGTGGAATAGCCATAACAGATTTTGCACTGGACAAAAGTAGACGTAACAGGTAGCATTTTACATCTGTGGTTCTTAGGCGCAATCTTGACAAACCTTTTAGAACTATACGTCAAGCTAGGAGGATTAGTCCTAGTAGGTTTTGTTCTGGGACGCAAACTACCCATAACAGTTCCTACACGTTTGGGACAGTTTCTTTTTTGGGTGGGAGTACCCATAAGCATAGTATCTTTTTTGCGTCAATCCAGCTTGTCGGGGCAAATTTGGATTGCACCTGCGCTCGCTTACCTAGCCATTTTACTCGGAGCATTTTTAGCTTGGTTAGCCATTAAAGGACAAGCCTATTTTAGAAATACTGTCCTCCAACCACCAACTCAGGCTAGCTTGATATTAGCCGCAATGTTGGGTAATACAGGTTATCTTGGTTTTCCCATTACCTTAGCAATGGTAGGCAAGGAATACTTCGCTTGGGCATTATTTTACGATTTGTTAGGTTCATTCCCAGGAACTTACGGTTTGGGTGTATTACTAGCAGCGCGTTTTGGCGGTGGTGTCCAGAATCATTGGCAGATTGCCAAGTCTATCTTAATTAATCCTGCACTGTGGGGTTTCGGATTTGGCTTGCTGTTTCGGCAGGTGACAATTCCTACAGTTGCAGAATTCTGGTTAGAAAAATTTGCTTGGAGTAGTGTAGCTTTATCCCTGGTATTAATTGGAATGCGACTGGCGCTGCTCAAATCTTGGCGTAGCCTACCACAAGTAGGGATGAGCTTGGGAATCAAAATGCTGTTAGTTCCCTTGATATTGGGCAGTACTTTACCAGTATTTGGAATAACTGGGGCGATCGCAAAGGTAATTGTCTTACAAATGGCCATGCCTCCAGCTTTCGCCACACTGGTAATTGCTGAGGCATTCAATCTCGATCGCGATCTGGCAGTTACAGCCCTAGCTGCTGGGGCTATAGTATTGTTGGTTACTCTCCCCGTTTGGCTGTGGCTATTTTGATTTTAGATTTATGCACTGTGACACATATCAGTTAAACTTCTACTGGATGTTGCCCATAATATGGCAAAGCCTCTGACCAATTAGGATACTTGCCCTCTTGCCAATCGAGATTAGCTAATTCTAAAATACTTGTCACCGTTGCTGCTAACCCAGATTTTGCTTGAATTAGCTGATAATTAGTGTTCCAATTCCCTAAAGTTTCCTGCCATGCTTCCGGTGTGAATACTCTATCTGGCAAACACACTTTTAGTTTAGAAACATCTGGCTCAAATTGATAAATAGCAGCAAAAATTTGACCTCGTTGGGCTGGCATTTCCACAGCAATAGTTTTTGGATTTGGACTTTTGCCTGCTTCTGCCCAAGCTACCGCAGCTAAAGTTGAAATTGCAAATATAGGGATATCTAATTGTTGCCCTAAAGTTCGAGCAGTGACAACGCCAATGCGAGTTCCTGTAAAGCCACCAGGCCCTTTTGCAACTGCAATGAAAGACAAATCTGCCCAAGTTTGCGGTTTGATAAAGTCAATTAAATATTGATGGATTAAGCTAGATAAATCTCGCCCTAAATTCCAAACTTGTGAGCGATGCTCACCAGAAAAATTACTAATTGCCAATCCTAATTCGGGAGTGGTGGTGTGTAGTGATAAAGCGTATTTTGTTGCTGTGAGGTGTTTTAGTTCTGTAGTCAAAGTTAATTAAAATATTGATTTTTCTATAGTTAACTTAATATATCTATTCAAGCACATCATAGTTATGAATTTTCACTTTGTTTTTATCCCCATGAGGGGAAGTGATTGAAAAACTCTACCCTTTTATAAGCCTTACTATGACAGTTTTTGAAGGGTTCATTTTAGCAGGTATTTGATTTACCTGTCATTCAGCTTAAATTATTGACAATAAGATAAGGGTCTACCGTTCTCAAATTGCTTACAACGCAGGCGTTTCGCGGGGTCGAACGAAAGAAAAAGGGTTTTAGCGATCGCTATACCCCACGAATAACCTACGTGTGTAAAGTCAAACTAAATACTTTTACTCTCACTAGGAAACTTGGGATGGAATTGTCAAGATTTTGTTATTAATGGACTGAGGCAGAATATGCTACTTTTGACTTTTCAAGTCGGCACTAATTCACCAGGACGCAATTTCGACCACTTACCCGTTTCCCGTTTAAAGCTCAGACAACCAACAACATCCCATTCCATCTCAATTACATCATCGTTTGTCCGAATATTGACATTGATAGAAGGTTCATTCGGATCAAAACTGGGTGTTTCAGTCAAGTGAGGCTGTTGGTGCTGCCCTTCTACGGCATGATAGGTAACACAGCTGTCTACATAGTGGCAGTTCACACAAATACACATAATAGAACCAACTCCAGGGGCCTTTATTGTTAATCTAACTTAAGCCCAACCGTTATTCATGAGTTGCTGGGTTGATTTTTATTACAATGGATGAATCAATTCCTTCTACCCTAGCTCCCGAAAATTGGCCTTTTAGTTTAGAATTATTGCCACAACCCGCTTACATGGTAGGTGGCGCTGTACGAGATGCACTACTTGGCAGAACTCGTGAATATCTGGATCTAGATTTTGTCATACCATCGAAGGCGGTAAAGGTAGCAAGAGCGATCGCTCATCATTACAAAGCTGGTTTTGTGTTACTTGATGCAGAACGACAAATTGCTCGTGTGGTTTTTCCCCACGCCACAGCCGACTTTGCTCAACAGGAAGGAGATAGTTTAGAGGTTGATTTGCACAGACGAGACTTTACAGTAAATGCGATCGCCTATAATCCCCATACACAAGAAATTATCGATCCTCTACAAGGCTATGTAGACTTACAACAGGGCATTTTGCGAATGATATCACCCGCAAACTTAGAAGATGATCCTTTGCGTTTAATGCGAGGTTATCGGCAAGCCGCCCAATTAGGTTTTACTATTGAGCCAGCTACCCGAAGCGCAATTTGTTCTTTAGCATCACATCTGAGCAAAGTTGCAGCCGAACGAGTTCGGGTAGAAATTGGCTATCTACTGGCAAATTCTCAAGGTACTCCTTGGATCGCTAGTGCTTGGGAAGATGGTTTACTTGCCCCTTTTTTCAAAAATGCTACTCGTGAAAGCTTGAACAAACTAGCCGCTATTGACGATGCAGCCGCCTTAATCACAGAAAATTGGCAACAATTAGGCGCAAAACTCCAAGAATATGTCCGCGATAGTATCAAAACGACTTGGTTAGGTATTGCCAAACTTGCTTGTCTTGTCAATCCCAATCCAGAATTAGCAGAAATAGAGCTACAACAACTAACTTATAGTCGTGCCGAAATCCGGGGTGTAACCACTGCTCTGAAATTGTTACCGCAGTTTAAAGTAGTTGATATGTCTTTGCGAGAACAATATTTATTATTCCGTGACGCAGATATTGTGTTTCCCACTGCGGCAGTATTGGCTGTGGCACTTGATAATTTGGTAGAGGCGATATCTGGTGACAAGCCACAAGTCGCTACAAGTTTGGAAACCAAAGCAAGGGACTGCCCTGTCTTGACACTTTTAATCAACCGCTACCTTAACCCTGACGATCTGGTTGCTCATCCCTCTCTACTAGTGAGCGGGAAGGAGTTGATCATAGCATTAGATATTCCAGCTTCACCAATCATTGGACAACTTTTGACAGAAATTGCCGTAGCACAAGCTGAGGGTAAAGTCTCAACACCAACAGAAGCGATCGCTTATGCACGTCAATTACAAGAAAAGGCAGAAGGGAAATAAAAAGAAGTGTATCTAGCGTTTTGAAAGGTGCGTTCCTTCTCCCTGCTAAATTGAGGGAGTTAGCTGTAGTACTAGCCAGAAAATTGTGATCGTTTAATCAATATTGTCAGTGTACGTATCATCTATGCTACTATTTGCTTGATATTATCATGTTGTGTTTTTTCCTGAAATTTAGCATAGATGGACAACTTAATGAATTATACACCAGTCTATTTATTTCATGGACTAGTTAGTCTCCAGAATGTGTTTTCGTATATTTACTTAAATAGCTACGAGAAAAAAATACCTCTCAGTTTTCCTAATAAGCGGAGTCTTTATGCGTAGCCTTTTTTGGATAGGACTAACTGCTAATGAATGGAATGCCTTTAATTTTGGTTGTAGAACATAATCTACATGATTTAGAGCTGCTTAATTCTCATCTAAGAATATTAAATTTTTCATGCATTTGTACCAAGCAAGGGGTGAGGGCTGTGATGTTAGCACAAACTCATCAACCAGATTTAATCCTACTAGATACGATGCTATCTAATTTGAGTGCTAACCGAGTCATTGATGACCTCAAACACAATTTAAAAACTGCTACTATCCCAATTATTGCAGTAACACCTTTAACAGAGGTACAAGATGATGAATCCACTAAGCTTGCAGGATTTGATGATTGTATTACTAAACCCTATGATTTTAATCAATTAGAAGTAGTAATCAGTCGGCATATTCAGTTTCAAAACTTAAGTATTTAATATTATAAGTAAGTAAGCGTAAATAATTGTCCTTTGGATAAGGCAATAGGGTCTTAGTCTAGTTGATTTTTTTTTAAAATGTTTGTTTTATTTTTTTTTACAAAATTAGTTTGTAGATGTACAATAAATAGCAGGAT
>NZ_JAAGOG010000131.1:0-24025 GCF_010747425.1 Nostoc sp. UIC 10630 | reverse complement strand
CAATGATTTAGGTAAAACTAACAATAACAATTTTAAAAAAATATGTAATTTTAATCACTAATTAATACAGTAATAAAAAATGTTGAATACAGGAAATGCAAACAAATACAGCCTCAATCGAGACATTTTTCTATTTGTGCAAGATGGGATCGCTCAAATCTTGGACTTTAATCATGGGCAGTTTTATGGACTAGATAAAATTGCTACATTAATAATATTACTCGTACTAGAAAAAGGGGTAGAAGAGACAATTAACGAAATAACTAAAATATATGACGTAACTGAAGAAAATCTTCGCTCTGACTTGAATATACTGTTACATGACTTAGAGCAAAAAAAACTACTTGTTGCTCCTATGAAATCATCTAATTGGTGGTTTTATTTAGTATATTTTTGTCGAAAAATACTTAAGAAAATCTTACTTTCGCTCTTGAAAACAGTCAGTTCAATTTTCTGCAATTTAGTGAATACTGAAGCAACTCCCAATCGTTTTACCGTTGAGCTATTGTTAAGTTTAAGTTGGCTTAGTTTTCGTTTAATCGGATGGAGTCACACTGTCTCATTGTGGCAGTACTGGCATAGTGCAATTTCAACAGCTGACACCACAGCAATAACAGATGTCATTCAGACAGTGGATCGAATGGTACGGGAAGCAGCTGCTAGTAAGCTTTTCTTACCAATGGTTTGTAAAGAACGGGCGCTGGTAGGTTATCATCTTCTCCGCACTTTTTACAGCTTACCTGCAACTTTAGTTATCGGCATTGATCGCTATCCGTTTCAAGTCCACGCCTGGGTTGAGTGTCATGGCTTAGTTGTGACGGATGAACTGGCTCATTGTCAATCCTTTATCCCAGTTATCAGATATTTCTAAAAGCGACAGCGAGGACAGCCATGAGAACTGGATTTGAAGTCATCCTAGAAGCAACCGGAAAACCTGAATTTCATCTCTTTTCCCCAGCAAATTCCCTAGTAACTTTCGCCCAAGACTCCGCAACAGAGATGGCAGTGGTGCTGATGGGACGCATTTATTACGAGGATGACTTGAAAACTCGCTTTCCTGAAGCATTTCAGCAGGACTTCGCCTCAGATGCAGCTTTGGCATTGGCTATTTTCCAACATTATGACGCACAAGGTTTAGAGAAACTTGAAGGTGAATTTGCGCTACTGGTTTTCGATCCAAAGCGATCGTGTCTTTTCGCCCTGCGAGATCCTCTAGGAAACTTTCCCTTGTACTGGACGCGCTACAACCAAACCACCTGGGTTAGCACTAATTTGCAATTATTAGCGCAACGACTTCCTCAAGCTGCCATTAATAGAGACTTTCTCGCCTCATTCTTAATGTTTCCCTATGCTTTTGTCGATTTACCCACTGAAAAGACAGCATTTGAGGAAATTCAACGGATTCTACCAGGCAATCTCCTAGTATTGTCTCCCGATGGTCGTACAACAAAAATCTGGTCTTGGGACTGGATGAATCAAATTCAACCGATAGAAAATATTGCGCCCCAGGAAGCAGGTTTACAGTTTTTCCACCTTTTTCGGCAAGCAGTCAAACAGCGAATTCAGGACGAGAAAATCGCTTCTCACTTGTCAGGAGGGATGGATAGCTCTTCTATAGTGTGTATTGCCCGCGATCTACTAGCCGCAGAAACCTTTCCCAGACGGCTGATTACCCTTTCTTTGGTTTATCAAATGCGGACTCTGGCAGGTGAAACGGATTACATTCAGATGGTGGTGGATCGGGGAGGAGCGATTGAACCACACTATGTAGATGGGGATACAGCTTTAGATTTCCAGTGGTTTACCGAAGAAATCCCTGCCCACGACGAACCTTATCCTGGTTTATTCCACTTAGCAATGGAAAAGGTGCTGGTCGATGTAGCTGCTCAAATGGGGGTGACGGCGATTATGAGTGGAGGGGGAGCAGAACTGATTATAGAAGGAAATCGGATGCACTTGGCAGATTTTATGCGTCAAGGTCACTGGAATAAGGCTTTACAAGAGGCGCGTCAATGGGCTAGTGCCAAGAACCAGAGCCTCTGGTCAATTTTGTACCCATTCGGAATTGAACCCTTAATTCCGCCAGTGCTGCGAGAGGGCTTCCCAGCATTAATCCGACGGGGCTATGGACGCTGGCCAAACCTAGGTTTATTTACCATTCCTCCTTGGGTTCTCCCTGATTTTGCCAAGCAGCACGATATGTGGGGCAAGGCGTTAGAGACTATAGGTCAGATCAACAGATATCCGGTAGAGCAATCCTTAAATCTGCTAGGACTGCGGGCATCTGCCGGAAATTGGGCTGCCTGGAATCTTGCCGCACCTCTAGGAATCCGAATTTGCCAACCCTTCCTCGATCCGCGTCTGATTAGCTACTGTCTCAGTCTCCCCAGAGAACTGAGAGAAATCCCTGGCGTTCCTAAGCCTCTGCTGCAAGTGGCGATGCACGAGATTCTGCCCGAACCAATTCGGACTCGGCGGTTCAAGGGAAATTTCAACGAGGTTTATTGGCAGGGATTAGCGAAGAATTTACCCCATCTAGAGGAAATGGTTGCTCAGTCCCGGATTGATGATTTAGGCATTCTTGATAAACAGCAATTGATTCAGGCCATGCGACAACACGCAATTGGGATTGGCGATGTGAGAAGTGGCAGCCGGATCAGTAGTTCATTGGCTGCGATCGCCTGGTTTGACCAAATGAAAGCTAATCGCTAATCCGTTTCGGATAATAAGTAATCACACAGAATTATTTACATATGAGTTTCTATAGCAATCCGATCTAATTTAAGTATATGTAGTGGACTGATACGGCTAAAATGATGCAATCATAGTCACGCTAATCTTCGATAGCAGACATTGTAACAGTGCTAAGATGTCGAACAGGGGCAAGTTGTAACTTCTGAGTTGTCGTTGTGGAAGACAATAACTCTACTACATCATCCCTATCTCTTCATACTATTTTTTTGACGAAGGTATTGAGTTTCAAGCGAGTTTTTGTTTTTCGCTAATGCGATCACCAATAAACTTGTTTATACCTTTCTAGATAAGTTAAAATCATACGTTAGTAATCCAGTAACATCAGTATCAAAGGCAAATAAATCACCGGAGTCAAAACTTTTTTCGATGTCTTCTTGCTTAAGGCCAATAGAGGCAGTGGTGATATAAAGTGTCTGTAAATCCTCGCCTCCGAAGGTGCAACTAGTCACAAGTGGTACTGATAGCTGTAACCGGAAAATCTCTTTACCCTCTGGGCTGAAGCGAATCACACACCATCCATTCCACATTGCTGACCAGATATATCCTTGACTATCTATGGTCAAACCATCGGGAAAGAAAGACTCACCAGTTAAATCAACAAAAATACGGCGGTTGCTAATATTACCTGTGGCTGTATCAAAGTCGTAAGCATATATTTTTTGCTGGGGAGAATCTGTCAAGTAAAATGTTTCGTGATTGGGACTCCACCCTAAACCATTGGAAACAGTCAGTCCTGTTTCCATCACATGTAATGAACCATCAAAGTCATAGCGATAAAGGCTAGACTGAGCCTTTCCTGAGGAAGACATTGAGCCAAACCAAAAGCGACCTTGAGGATCGCATTTAGCATCATTAAAACGGTTATCTGGCAAATCTGTTTCAATCTCAACAATTGGGGTGACTATACCTGTCTCAGTATCGAGGAATGCTAAACGATGGCGTTGCGCTATAATCAATCGATTTTTACCTGCTTTAGCGATCGCTCCTACTACATCGCCTACATCAAAAAACACATTTTTCCCACTAGCAGGATGGAACTTATGCACCCGATGATTATAGATATCGACCCAGTAAAGTAATTTTTCATTATCATCCCAGATTGGGCCTTCGCCCAAGCGGGCCCGTGCGTTTAAAACGTTGTGGAGTTTATCTTGCACAATCTGATACATATTACATCTGCAAAAAAATTATATGAAGTGGCAGCCAAAGACATTAGTATTTTCTTTGGCTGAAAGTCAAAAAACAAACCTTCACAGCTATACCAATTCTCCAAAATTTAGCAACAGATGCAAACTCTAAAACCAAGATGGCATCTGGCTTTCTTTATTTTGAATTTTGTAGCTTGCTTCCCGTAGGGTATTTTGAATTTTGAATTGGTATTACCAATTCTCTCAATTAAAACTACAAATGATTTCTGATGCTTTCCCTGCTAGTCATCTGTAGCTAGCTTCCAGAGAAACAGTATTATGTCCTTTGCCGTTGGAAAACAACAAATCCGTTTGCTGGAACTATGGGATTAATATATCCGTTAGTTGCAGATATATTAAATCCAAAGTTACCTATACTATCTCCTCCGTAAAGTGAAGCATCACTATTAAATATCTCGCGCCACTGACCATCTCCGATTCGGGAATTGTTTATGGTGTAACTTGAGGAGAAGGGCTGATTATTCAAACTAGCTACAACTAAAAATTCTTCAGTTACATCCCAACGTCTGAAAGCAATAACTCGGTTGGCATTGTGAACATAGAGAATATCAATCAAGTGCGATCGCAATCCGGAATGGTTGCGGCGCAGCTGAATCAGGTCTTGGTAAAATCGGAATAATTTCTGACCATGAGTTTGGCGATCGCCTAACAAATCCTCTCGGTTATTTATGAAGTCGCCGAATCTGTAAGGTTTTTGTGCGCCAATTTCCTCACCCATCAAAAACATCGGTGTACCAGCCGACAACATGGACATTCCCAAGGCAAAACGGCAACGCGCCTCTGCATAACGTCGAGTGTCTCCAATTAATTGTGCTGCGTTGGCTGCTGCTACAATCGTGCGCCGAGATTCAACTCTATAACCTCCTTCTCCTTGTTCATAATAAGCGTTGCCTGCTTCATCATGAGATTCATGATAAACAACCTTGTTATGAGCAGACCATCCCAAGGCCCCGGCAAATTTATCCATAGCTAGAGGTTCGTCTGTACCATATCCAGCCGTAGGAATTAATTTTGCATATGCCATTCCTGGTCTAGCATCGCCAATGAGATGGTGATAGAATTCGGCATACCAAGCCGCATCAAAACCTAAGCCCCCGACATCAGGCAATTCAGTAACTTTATCCCAATCAGAATGGTCTTCTGCGATCAGCAGGGCATTCGGTCGGATCAGCTTCATTGTCCTTGTCCATTCTCTGAGGAACTTAGCACCAAAAATATTGGCATTACCAACAGGACTACCATCAGCGTGCAGTTGGTTGTATAGGTGCATAGAAGTTGTCTGATCAACCCGGAAGCCGTCTACATGAAACTCTTCCATAAGAGTTACAGCACTGCTAATGAACATTTTCCGCACCATCTCTTCATAGAACCGAGGTGCATAACCCGTAGATATATTGTCAACAAAGCCACCTTCAGGGAAAGGTCGACTGTCTGAGTAGAAATAATCACCAGAGTTGCCCTCATACCAGTAATAGATATTATGTTCGGGAATATCCGAGTCATATGCCCATTCAGCCCTTTCTCCATCAGGATTGAAGTGGTTGTACACCACATCTAAAATCACGGCAATTCCATGACGATGGCATTCTCTAACAAAATGTTTCAGTTGGTCTCTACCACCCGCACTATATTCCAAAGCAAAGTAATGAGATGTTTCATAGCCCCAATTTACTTCGTCTCGAAATTCTGCCATCGGTAACAGTTCGACAGCGTTAATTCCCAATTCTACTAAGTAGGGTAGTAAAGCGATCGCATCTTCAAAGTTTCCTGGTCTATCGTGACCATAACCTAAAGACCCTACATGGAGTTCATAAATCACTAAATCTTCAACACGCTGGGGTATATGGCGTTCCAATGAAAACTCATCATGCCAGAACTCCTGTTCTGGGATAAATTCTTGTTCTGGCCAGACTGGTTCCTGAAAACGTTTAGTTACGATATCTGGATTGATGACTACAGAACAGCTTTTAGTACCATCCAAATCTTGATATTTTCCCGAAAAAGGTGTTCCCTGTTCATCTTGATATCGACTAGAGAAAGGCTTACCATCGGGATTGATATTGCCTTTACCAATTTGACAACGAGAGTACAAATCAGTTCGATAAACTACCCGTCCTCCTTCATTGGCAATCCGAAACATATAAGGGATGTGGTCAAAGCGGGAGAAATTAGCCAGTTCTGGTGATACTGTCACATCTGTTTGCCAAATCCCCTCCTCTGTCCGCGACATAGGAAATGGTCCCAGATGGGGATTCATGCCAAAATCAGGATCATCTCGAAAAAAATCGTCTGCAATATACCCACTACTGCTGTTACCAAACACAACTTCTACATTACGGGCATTTGGCGACCAGACAGCAAACCGCAGCGCAGGCTGAGATTCACCAGGAAGATAATATGGTTGCGCACCTAGCCTGCGGCTATGAACTAGATGATATCTCTCTTGTTGAGACTGACCGTTTTCAGGAGATTGTAACGTAAAACTACGATGGCGATCGCTGGAATTGCGATCGTTAATCTCAGTCGGAATTCCCCACAAGTTATTCCCTGCTGGACTATCTAGCATTACACCCCAGCGAAATAGCCAACCAACTTGGGAATCATCAAGTTCAACCGTAGTTTGAAAGCCAGGACAGCCATCTTCACCAATGATTTGCTGCATTTGGTGCGATCGCCATTGTTGAGAATAGCGACCGTTTTCATCCCAAGTGCCAATTAAACGGGGATTGTTAAAAATTGCTTTTTTGATACCTGTAAAATAGATAAACTGAACAGTAATCGTAGCCATAATGGCATCCTTCAGGTAATTAGGTTATGGTTTTCAGATCTGTCACCACCACTTTTTGCAAGTTACGCAAAATGTATAGGCTGAGTTTTCCGACCTGTTAAATCTGTCTCCAAAGGCGGTGGATTATCTTGATCAACAAAGCCTTGGCTAATTTCCACAATTCTGCCGTCTGGGTCATAAATCCAAACTGTACGCCACCCTGGAATATATTCATCAAAGTTCAAAGGGCCAAGAGTTATCTTGGCATCGTCGCCCATCTCTGCTAACTTGGCGTCTACATTATCAACCTTAAAAGCCAGGTGACGTACAGAGGGATATTCTGGCCCATCATTAATTGGGAGAATTACAGGAAGTTCCTCTTTCGCTTTAAAAAGCTCAAAGTAGAAGGCACTATCAAGCATCTTGATCGCAACAATCTGCTCACCATCGGGAACTTTTGTCACCCTAGCTCGCTTAAAACCAAAGTTTTTTGTGTAGAATCTTTCTGTCGCAATTGGGTCTTTACAGGTAAGTGCTACTTGCGAAAAGATGTGCAAGCTCATGACTTATTTTCTCCATGATTTTTGACTCGAAATTTCTATGCTGGCTCTGTTCATAACAGGCCTATGAATTTGAGAGTTTTTTATCGGTTAGTTTTTAAGAATCTTCTAGCTTGTGTGCAACACCAAAATGACGAGCAATTTTGCCTGATTCCATTAGCCAAGTATCAGCAACTACCCACTTACCAGTTTTAGGGGATGTAATTGTAGCTTGGAAGGAAATCACATCATTTGTTGCCAGAAAATTGTACAGAGAGTCCACTTTAATTTCCCCTTGATAGTCGAGATAAATGTTTAAAACTCTGATTAATTCTTCCCGACCTTGAATCACATTTGGGGGTGGAGTATCCAAGCAAGGAAAAGCATTATACAAAATTGCATCTTCTTTATAGGTCTTGTTGATCATTTCCTCTACCTGTCTGGTTTCGAGGTAGCGTAAGTGTTCTTCAAGAAACTGACGGCCAGAGTTAATTTGTGTTGTCGCCATATTCATAATTTGCTATGGAATTTGAGTTTGTTTAAGAGCGCGGGTAAGTGCTCGCTGAGTCAATACACCAATCATGTGATGTCGATATTCACTAGAGGCATAACGGTCAGCAACAATAGTTAGTTCTTGATTACTAACTTGGGCTGTAGTTATACTTTCTCTTGCTAAATTAGCTGCTGTAGCAATATTCTTTGGTGTTGGGGCTTTACCCTGCATCCTATGTGCTAGTTGAGACAGTCGGAGAGGATAAGATGTAGCACCAGTTACAGCAACAGAGCATTTATCTACAACATCATTAGCAGATAACTCTACTAAGACAGCGATACCGCAGATAACATAGCCACTGGCTGGATGCTTTAAGAATTCATAGGCACTACCAGACCGAGAAATAGGGGCGGGAAAATCAATTGATGTGAGAATTTCAGGTATTTGCCATTGTGTTTGGATACCAAGAGAAATGAAATCATCTGCTGTTATCACCCGACTGTTGTTAGCACTGGTGAGATGAAAAGTTGCCTCCAGTACCAAAGCAACAGCAAGCAAATCACAGGCGAGGTCGCGGTAAGCGAAAATATCACCCATTCTCCCCCAGTTACGGATTTGAGGATCGCCTATGCTATTGGCCGCTTCTGCTAAAGCCTGATAATTTTTCTGCACTTCCGAGGAGGTAGCTACTTGGTCATAGGTTGTCATACCTCCAATTTGCAGAATACCGCCGGTTTCTTGTGGGAGTTTGATATCTTGCAAATTAGGAATTTTTTTGAGGTCTATTAACAGAGAAGGAGAGATTAGACCCGACTTGATGGCCGTCAGTAAACTGTGACCACCAGCCAGAATCCGGGCTTGCTGATTTTCGTGGAGTAGCTTTGCTGCTGCTGCTAAATTTTCAGGAGCAGCATAATCAAATTTAATAGGAAGCATTTGCAACGCCAAAATTTTCAGTGGTAATTGGCTAAATCACATCTAGCAAGATGCAGACATGGCCCGCCAAACTTTTTCTGGTGTTAGGGGGATGTCAATATGTTTAACTTTGAAGTCACTTAGGGCATCACAGACTGCGTTGACGATCGCTGCTGCTGTAGGCAAATTAGCTACATCACCTGCACCCTTAGCACCAATGGCAGTATTTGGGTTAGGGGTAACTGTGCGGGCAATTTCAAAGTTGGGCAATTGAGAAGCCTTAGCGATCGCGTAGGTCATATAGTTGTCAGTGAGAATTTGTCCCTCACTGTCATACACTGCCTCTTCACATAACGCCTGACTAATGCCGAGGTGTATGTTGCCGTGGGTTTGAGAGTCTACAATCTGGGGATTGCCGATATTGCCAAAATCGTCTACAGCCGCATATTTAACCACATCTACCTGACCCGTTTCTTCATCTACCTCCACCAAAACTGTATGAGTTCCAAAGGGAAAATTAAAATTTGGTGGATCGAAGAAAGTAATCACCTCCAACCCTGGCTCCATCCCTGCGGGTAAATCCCAAGCGTACCAAAGCGCTAAAGCAATATCCTGTAAAGTTCTTACCTGATCTGGCCTTCCTTGCACATAAAACTTACCATCTTGAATCACCACATCTGACTCTGCAACTTGCAACATATGAGCAGCCATGCGACGCGCTTTCTCATTAATCTTCTTACTAGCTTGGTAAACCGTTGCGCCTTCCACAGAAAAAGTCCGCGAGCCGTAACTCCCTTGGGCATAGATCGCCCCTTTAGTGTCTGAGTGCAGCACTTCTATCTGCTCTATGTCAACGCCAAGTACTTCAGCTGCTACCTGAGATAGTGTCGTTACATGACCTTGACCATGAGGTTGGCTACCAACTATCAGGCTGACCTCGCCACTGGGATGAACCCTGAGATGCACACTGCCCCAAGTACTGCCAATTAAACCTATTTGGTTATGCATGATGGGGGAAGGACCAACACCTGAGATGCCCACATAAGAACCAATCCCCACTCCCAAAAGCTTATTTCGCTTTTTCGCTTCTGCTTTCTGTTCCAGAATATGACTGTAATCAATCATCTCTAGAGCTTTTTCCAGGGCTGCTTCATAGTTACCTGAGTCATAAGTCCAGCCCAAACCGTTTTCATAAGGAAACTGATCGGGAGGTACCATATTTTTCCGCCGGACTTCGGCGGAATCCATACCGATTTCGCGAGCGAAAATCTCAACCATCCGTTCAATCAGAAACATAGCTTCGGCACGACCTGCACCCCGCAAAGGGCCCACAGGAACAGTGTTAGTAAAAGCACAGTAAATTTCTGAAAAGGGATGGGCGATCGCATAAGCACCTGTGATACTGCGACCAGTTAAAGCCGTAGGTGCGGCTGGCCCATTAGTAGCGGGATAAGCTCCTAAATTGGCATAGATGGTATCGTGTAGCGCGGTAATCTTGCCATCTTTGGTGCCAGCAAGGGTGCTATAGTGAATTTGATCTCGACCATGTACTGTAGAGCGAGCTAAACCCGTTCGTGTGTCAATCCACTTGATGGGACGACCCAATTCTTTTGCTAAGAAAAGCACAAGCGCCGTATCTGGATAGAGATAACCTTTAGAACCAAAGGCTCCACCAATATGGGGTGCAATGACGCGCAACTTGTTGTAAGGAATCTTCATTACTAGCTGAGACAGTAAAAAACGATTCCCATGAGGAATTTGAGTATTAGTCCACAAGGTATATTCTTGTGTTTCGGGGTTGTAATCGCCAATAGAACCGCGAGGTTCTTCTGCATGATGAATGAGGCGCGGGTAGCGAATCCTTTGTTTAACCACTACTTCAGCATTAGCGATCACCTGTTGGGTTGCTTGTTTGTCGCCATAGCTGCTGTATTGGTTGAGATTTCCTGGCACTGTGTCATGTAGTTGAGGTGCATCAGGCTTGAGCGCTGCTTCGGCATTAGTTTCTACTGGGAGTGGTAAATAATCCACTTTAATTCCAGCTAAAGCATCGTAAGCTTGTTGTCGGCTTTCGGCTACTACCACCGCCACAAATTCACCAACGTAACGCACTTTATCTGTAGCTAGTACAGTTTGTGCCCCAGGAACGCCATAAGGATGAGGAGGAAATTTGGATGCCTCACCCCCAGGATTCATAATGCAGGGCAGAGGCATAATCTCACTAGTATCAGACCCAGCGATCGCCTTAACTACGCCAGGCATACTCTGAGCAATAGTAGTATCAATGCTTTTAATCAATCCATGTGCCTGGGAACTATACAAAATCGCCATGTGCAGCATATTAGGCAGGGTGATATCGTCGATAAATTGAGCCTCTCCCCGCAGAAACGCTGGATCTTCCCGCCGCTTAATCGATGTCCCTAAGATTTTATTAGCCATAATGCCCTTCCTTGAGAATTGTGCTGTATTTGCTCTGGGGTTCCTCTCACCTGCTTCTCATATATATTTGTTTGTGCTTAAAATATGGGCGTTGCTGAATTGAAGGATAAAATTAAAAAATCAAGGATTCCCAATTCTTACACCATTTCACTTTCAGGTTGATACAAATAGACAGCCGCGGAGACTGACTTGTAGCTTCAATTAAGTGAATTAATTTGAGATAGTTTTAAGGCTGCTTTGAGGGTATACCAAGAGAGGTTAGCGCATTTGATCCGCAGAGGTTGGTTAATAACCTGCATCACGTTGAGTCTTGCCAACTCTCTAGGTTGATCAGGGAAGCTACCTTGCCCTTGCATCATATTTTGGAAGCATTGCCCCATTTCCAAAGCTTCATCTACAGTTCTGCCTATTAAGGCATCAGCCATTAAGTCTGCGGATGCGATCGCGATGACGCAACCTTCCCCAGTAAATTTGACATCCTCAATTATGTTACTTGTTTGATTTATCTGTATTGTTAGCTCAATCGTATCTCCACAGTAAGGCGTATGGCCACGATAATATCCATGTACTGGATTGGTTCGACCTCTATGTCGAGGTTGTTTGTAATGTGCCAAAATTACTTGTATTTTCAAGTTACGTTGATCATCCAAGGTAATCATGAGAATCTCTTTTAACTAGAATGGGACAAAATATTGGTTTCTAATACCTGTAAATCAGCGGTAGTATCAATGTCCAAGGGGTTGCCAGTGCGATCGCAAGCCACCTCCATTACTGGGTAGCTTTTCATTAATGCTCGTGCGCCTTCGTCTCCCGTCAAATGCATCACCTCTGGCCACATCCCACGCCCTAACAGAACGGGGTTACGTCTAGCGCCTTTATAGGTAGCTACGGCAAAACTAACACCTTGATGATAAGCACAGGCAAGACGGCGATAAGCCTCAGCACCAATCAAGGGTTGATCGGCCAGTCCTACACACAAAGCACCAATGGTAAAATCAGGTTCTATAACTTGTATGGCTGTCTGGAGACTAGAAGCAATCCCTCGCTGCCAATCTGGGTTATGGACAATCAAAACATTTGCTGCTGCTGTTGCTACTTGTTGATGTTGATATCCTACTACCAGTAATATCGGCCCAAGTTTGCTATTAATAGCAGCTGTGAGGGCGTGACAAAGCAGCGATCGCCCCTGGAATAAAGCTAAAGGTTTGGGACAATCCCCATTAAACCTAGAACCTTTACCAGCTGCGAGTATGGCAATAGCAATCTTTTTTTGATTGGGATCAAGATTCAGCATAGAGAAATCACCTCCTGCTGTTGATTGAATTGTGAAATCCGGGGGTGAATTAGATTCTGGTTAGCATTAAGTCTCCCACCGCTACGTCCACTTCTTTGGGCAATTATCTCAGCCATAATTGATACTGCCGTCTCATCGGGGGTGATAGCACCAATATCTAAGCCGATAGGGGCAGTGATTCGGTTAATTTCTGCTGTACTCAGTCCAGCTTCCTTCAGTCGCTCAATTCTCTCGGCCGTAGCTTTGCGACTACCCATAGCTCCAATGTAAGCTGCTGGGGTACGTACAGCATTTACCAAAATTGGTAGATCAAATTTAGGATCGTGAGTGAGTACTGCAATACTAGTGTGGGAGTCAACTGTGGTGGTTTGTAAGTAGTTACTAGGCCAGTCCACAACTATTTCATCAGCTTCCGGAAAGCGTTTTGGTGTATTCAGGCTAGAACGAGGATCACAGATCGTTACTCGATAGCCCAACATCTTGGCTAGTTTGCACAGCGATCGCGTAAAATCAACAGCACCAAAGATAATTAAATGAGGTAGTCGAGCAAAAGAATGAATAAATACAGCTAGGTCTGTTTGGTGACACTCCCCGTTAATGCCATAGTAGCGAATATCTCTTAATCCTTGTGAGAGAAATCCTTGTGCCTCAAGAGCTACTACTTGATCGAGATCCTGGCTACCAAGAAAGCCAAAACGCTGATTATTGTCAGTCACAATCATCTTAGCACCAACACACTTTCCTGCAACTACTGTACACAGTGCTATAGATTGCTCCGATGCCTTACGAATAGCGTCAAAGATAACTGGTAGTGGTAAGTTCTTCTGAGCCGATGCTAATTCCAGTGATTCTACAAAAACTTGAATTGTGCCTCCACAGGTCAGTCCTACTTGCAAACCCAATTCATCAGCCACACCATAAGTTAGTAGCCGTGGCTGCCCTTGGGCGATCGCCCCTAGAGCTTCTTCAACCACAGCCGCTTCCACACAGCCACCACTGATCGAACCTGTCACCTCACCAGCCTCACTCACCGCCATCACCGCGCCTTTTTCCCTGGGACTTGACCCTACTGTATTAACTACAGTAGCCAAAGCAACAGCATGACCTTGAGTCAACCATTGTTCAATATCATTGAGTATTTCCTTCATAAATACCATGCGTCCCTTCTGAAATCTTCATTCTGGCTTCTTAGTGCTGCTGTATTTTTCAGCAGTCAACCGTACAGCATTTATTACATTTTGATACCCAGTATCCCGTGAGAGGACACCATCCAACCAATGACGAATTTCCCTTTCACTAGGATTAGGGTTGCGTTGCAAGAGGTCAGTTAATAACATGATTAACCCTGGTGTAGAAAAGCCGCTTTGAACAGCGTACATTTCCCAAAATGCTGATTGCAGTGGATTCAGTTGACCATTTTCCGCAAGACCTTCAATAGTTACAACCTCGCCGCCATCAGCCTGAACAGCTAATATATATGAGCTTTTGACTGACAATCCGTTGAGCAGAACTGTACATACTCCGGAAGTTGAACCGCCGTCATTTTTGGTTCCCGTCAAACCTAAATAATCCCGCAGAAAATCCATCAACAACAGTCGTGGTTCAACATCTGCACTGTACTGTTTGCCATTAACCGTGAGGGAAACTTTCATGGCAATACCCTTTTAATTTCAGGGTGAATCAACAAACCGAATAGCTTTAGGCCACAGAACCATCAGCATACTGAGTCATACCAGCAAAGTGGATAGCAATTTTCCCATCTCTTAAAACCCAACTATCAGCAAAGCGCATTTTAACTTCACCATTGACAGTCTGCATTGTGATTGCTTCCACAATCATCAGAGTTTGGGGATTTTCAGTCTCAGCCCAAAAAGCAATATCACTTTCTAACCCTTCAACATCAAGTATCCCGCGAAAATGTTTTTTTAATTCTTCATGCCCTCTGTAGTAAAGAGGCTTTCTTTCAATGCTACTAATCAGCAAAGCATCATCAGTATATTGATTCTGCAATACACCTTCAATATCCTTTTTCTGAAGGTATTGAATGTGTTCTTTATACATTTTTCCCATGTGAGAGTTGGGTACTTCTGCCATGATTAAATTCTCCTAAGTTGATAAAAATAAATCAAGAAACCATACTAATTAGATGGCTGGTACTTACCCCCGGATTTCTCACCACACCTCTCAAAGCCTGCGCTTGTGCAGGGGAGCAGGGGAGCAGGGGAGCAGGGGAGAGTTCAAATACTAAGTTCTTTCCCCTCTGCCCCTCCGCCCCTCTGCTCTATCAAACGCCTGAAGCTTGTGAGAAATGCGGGTTACCGATGATGTAAAGTCATTTTTATGCCATAGCGAGGGGCAAATGACTTCTGCGGATGCGGCTCGAGTACCTGGTTTGGTAAGAGTTTTCCTTGCCAATGCTGTGCCAACGTCGCTAATATCAGTGTGTCTTCTATCCAGGCAAAATCTCTACCAAGACACTGACGGGGCCCTGCACTAAAGGGAAAAAAGCTAAATTTTGGACGAGTTGCCACAACTTCTGATGTCCAACGCTCAGGATGAAAGCGCTCTGGGTCAGGAAAGTAACGGGCATCATGATGTGTGACTCGTTGAGAAACCAGCACAATAGAGTCAGATGGTATCAAATTATCCCCAAATGATACATCTTGTCTAACAAAACGTCCGACTAGCCAAACTGTAGGATAAAGCCGTCGCGTCTCGTTAAGTATCATTTGCGTATACGTTAGTTTTTCAACATCTGCAAATGTTGGGGTATGTCCTGCCAGAATATTTGCCAGTTCAGTATGTAGCTGTGCCTCTACCTCAGGGGTTTGTGATAGCAAATACCAAGTCCAAGATAGGGTTGTCACTGTCACTTCATGCATAGCACAAAATGTCTTCAAGGCTATATCAGCTACTTGCTCATCACTAAGTTGGAGTTGTAGTAATGCAGAGAGGAGAGATTGAGAATGTAAAGACGTATGCTGTGCAACAATTAAATTGTGAATAATGCGGAGAAGCTCAGAACGAGCTGCCTGCATTTCTGGTGTTATGGATACCTCTAATGGAGGCACTGTATCCCCTAAAATGGCAGCAACAGTATCAAAACCATAACCCACATCCATTGTCAGCAGCGCGTCAACAATCGCGGCACTTTCTGTCTCTAACTCTTCTTGAAACAGGGTTTTAGAGACAATGGGTACTGTAAGACGCATCATCTCTCTGTAGATGTCTACTATGGGTGACTGGTGCTGTTGATACATATTTTGCCAACGAGCATCTGTCTTGAGAGCTGCCTCCACAATGGCAGGGGCATAAGTCGGAATCAAGTCCTGTTGCAACAGGGGTATCATTGGGGCAATGTCATTTATATAAGACTTTTCTTTAGCTGCATCTTTGCGTTTGGCAAAAATTTCACTTCCTCCCAAATAAACTTGACGAATCCAGTCAGGACGGTTAAGCAAGTAAATGTCTCTTGAGCCAAAGGGTAGTCGGACAATATCACCGTAGGTTTGAGCAAGATTTGTAATGAAGGGGACAGGATTTTGCCGTAATGCTTGCAGTGTGCTTTCAAAGCTGGCATTAGGTGGTGTAACTATATTTGAAGATTTCGTCGCATTAATATATGATGACATAGGCGAAGAATTTACTCTTGAATATATGGGCTGTGATTCAGCCATGAATAATTATGTCTGAGGCTTTTTCACCAATCATCAGACAAGGAGCATTAGTGTTACCACTGACAATTGCTGGCATTATAGAAGCGTCTGCTACTCGCAGTCCCTCAACTCCATATACCCGCAGTTGAGGATCGACCACTGACAGGCGATCGCGTCCCATTTTACAGGTGCTTGTGGGATGCCATTCGGTAAAACAGTTGGCACGGATATAATCACGCAGTTCCGGCTCTGTTTTTATGGCAGATCCAGGGGTTAGTTCTCTAGGACCAATCTTTGACATGGCTTTTGTGTTCATTAATTCACGCACTATTTCAACACCCTTCACCAATACCTGCACATCAATATCACACTGCATATAGTTAGTGCGAACGACCGCTAAATCCAAGGGATTGTTAGAACGCAGGGTAACACTGCCCTGACTTTGGGGGCGTAACAGTGTTGGACAGCAGAGTAAATGTGTCCCACCAATAAAGACTCCCCCCTCAGCCTCGTCAGAGAATAAAAAACTACTGAACAAAAACTGCAAATCAGGGGCAGTATTCTCCATCCCACTGCGGCTATGGGTAAAAAAACCTACTTCAGTGATCACTGAAGGTGGGGGTTGTGGTTCTTGGCATTCAAACCCCATCCTTAAGAGTGTGTGATCTTGCAGGTTTTGCCCTACCCCTGGTAAATCCACAACAACTGCAATATCGTGGAGCCTTAAATGTTCTGCTGGGCCAATACCTGACAACATCAGTAGTTGAGGCGAGGCAAACGCACCAGCACTGAGGATAACTTCACCCTCTGCGATGACTTGATGCAGAGTGCCTTCCTGAAGATACTCCACACCCACAACGCGCTTCCCTTCTAGCAGCAGATGGGTGACTTGTGCTTGAGGTGTCACTGTCAAATTTGGACGATTTGTGGCTGGGAGTAAGTAAGCAACAGCAGCACTACATCGCTTACCGTCTGGGGTGTGAGCAAATTGATACACCCCCGCTCCATTCACCATATCAGGCCCATTGAAATCAGTGGGAGGAGGTTTATATCCCAATTCAACGACAGCAGCTAAAAAGGCTTTGGCGGCACTGGTTAAATCGGTATGGTCTACTACGTGGACTGGGCCCCCAACACCGTGATATTCAGAAGCTCCACCTGCATAGTCTTCCATTTTCAGAAAATAAGGCAAGACTTCTTTATAGCTCCAAAACTCGTTACCCAGATAGTTCCAGTTATCGTAGTCGTATTTGCTTCCTCGGACATGGATCATCCCATTGACTGAGCTACCACCACCGAGGACTTTACCTTGGGTAATGGGAATTCTACGTCCACCTAGATAGGTTTCTTCTTCAGTTAAATATTGCCAATCGGCATCTGTATTCCAAGTGCCGAAGAAAGAGCGCAAGTCCGAATTACGGAAGGCTGGTTTATGATCTGTATTGCCTGCTTCTAACAGGAGAACATTGGTATTAGGGTTTTCACTCAGACGACGGGCAATTACACAGCCTGACGTACCAGCCCCAATTACAATATAGTCATGCACTTTGTTGTTCATGATTATTGCTTTGTTTTCTCAGGTTAATGTTTAAATCCTGGCCGAGCCTTCGTAATACTCCACTTTGTCAACTATGTACTTCACGATTATCGGTTTACCGATTGTGGAGGAGCGCCGAGTGACCCAGCGTTGGTAAGCATCGCAGTTGATGCGATCGCTTTTCGGATTAGGTGGATTCCACATACTAGCTTGCCACTGCACAACAATTTTGACTTCTGTCGTGTCATTGACCGGGGTCGGGGTGACTTCTTTTAATGTGTGAATTTCATCAAAAAAGACGCGGATAACTCGCTGATACCAGCGCTCAAACCCTGCATACCCGTGGGCTGTAGTCTCTGGAAATACCATCTCTAGGTCTTGATCTGCCAGCAATGGCAAAATTTCAACCATTGGCGCATGAACATCCAATTTTCTGTACCATTGGGTAACAAGTTCTTTGATGTCGGTTTCCGTTAGGGGTGCTAAGTTATCAAGTGTTAAATTACTCATACCTGACTTCTCTGTGACTTTTGATTCAGTGTTGTTTCCTTCGTAATTAGCAATGATGAAGTGACAAAATTACTGCCCACATTTAACACCAATCATTTCAGGGTGAACATCTGCCTCAACTATGACATCAATGAGAAAAGGACCTTTATGAGCTAATGCCTTTTGAATTGCTGAAGCAATCTCTGGAGGTTTCTCCACACGCACACCCTCAACTCCCATCGAACGAGCCATTTCCACAAAATCAATCTCTGGTTTAGATAAATCAAAACTCAAGGGATATTCATGCTGTGGGATATCTCGCTCTTGCCAGTAAGCTTGGATATTCACTTGTAGCAATCTGTAGGAGCGATTATTACAGATCACAAACTTAACGTCTATATTGTGACGAGCAGCTGACCAGAGTGCTTGAATTGTGTACATGGCAGCGCCATCACCAGTAAACCCAATTACCGTTTTGTCAGGATTGGCAAATTTGGCTGCAATCGCTCCCGGAATTCCCACACCCAGAGAACCACCACGAGAAAGAAAATAGTGCCCTGGTTTGGTTGGTGGTAGATAACGTGTCAAGTCAGGAGAACAGGTGAGAGCTTCATCAAAGATAATTGCATCCTCTGGTAGTTGATTTGCCAGTTCTGCTGCAAAGCGAGAAAAGTGCAAGGGGACAGAATCCCAATTTTCTCGATCAGCTTCCAATTCACGCTTATGCTTCTCTTCTTTAGCTTTGGCAATTTCAGCAGTTCGTGCCTTAGCAGTTTCTTTCTGCTCTGGTGTCATCACTGCTTCCAATATGGTTGCCAACTGAGCAAGAGTTAATTTTGGATCGCTAACTAGTCCCAAATCAACTGAGTGATTTTTAGCAATCTCATAAGCATTCAAATCAATATGGATGACCTTTGCACCAGGAGCAAAGATATTACCCAGTTCTGGAAATACTTCTGGCAAAAGGTAAGTTCCACAAATTAAGTTGACGTCACCTCTAGATGTTATGGGTCGGCTTTGATAGCCAAACATATGCCCTGTCATACCTTGATACAGAGGATGAGCGTGGCTCATGTTTAACTCACCAGCATCAGCTTCCCAAACCTCTGCACCCAGGAGTTTAGCAACACGTGTCAGCTCATCTTGTGCGCCCGAATAAGCCACTCCATCACCCACAAAAATCATTGGCTTGTGAGCAGATGCCAACATAGTTGCTGCTGTTTTGAGCAATTCCTCATCTGGCAAAACTTTGGTGGATGGGATGGAAGTTGGTCTGACTTCTTCAACTGCGGGAGCATCCAAAATATCTACTGGTAGACAAACATACACAGGTCCCATTGGTGGAGTGGCAGCAATCTTAATAGCCCGTCGCAAAACGCGCAGCAATGAGGATGGCTCCATCACCATTGTTGACAATTTGGTAACTGGCTCTGCAAAAGCTACCAAGCCTCCTGCCATTTGAGCGTCCATTGCCTGATATTTGATGCCTGCATCACCACCAATGACTACAAGCGGTGAGTGACCTCGGTATGCTTGGTAAAGTGCGCCGATCGCATTTCCTAAACCAGGGGTACTATGAATTTGCACCAAAGCAGGCTTTTTAGTTGCCCTAGCATAACCATCTGCTGCCATCACCGCAACGGATTCTTGCAATGTCAAGATGTATTTCAGGTCTGGATATTCCCGAATAGCATCCAAAAATCCTTCTTCCGATGTGCCGGGATTACCAAACATATAATGGATGCCATCTGCCAAAAATTGTTCCAGAATTCTAAAGCGGCCTGTTTTGTTAGTCATGGATTTTACCTTCTGCAACCATCAATTGCATACAGCGTTTATCGTGCAGTACCATCCAGATATTTAAAATCCGACTTTACCAGCCATAGCGCTTGAGTCCTTTTTCTAGGACTTCCACCAACTTCTGACCAGTGAGATAAGAGTCTGGCGTAGAGCGCCCCGTAATAAACGGATAGTCAACAATTACTGATGTTGGCCTGCCGACATTGCCGTGATACTGTCCGTCTGGCCCTGTAGCATCACGGAGTATGTATTCTAGAGGATAAAATGGCGGGCCAAAGTTAATATTGTTCAAACATGGGTCGATGTTAGTACCGTTAAATCCCGTACCATCTTTGTAGTCATATTCCAGGCAATGGCCTGTGACGTGTTTACCCCAAATAATGCTCTTGCGATCGCCAATGTCACGGGCAAATGCCAGACATGAAACGCCGTAACATTCTGCGGCGACTGGCTTACCCATTTGGTAAAAACTGAGGATGAGATCGTGTACTCTCTGGTTGTCAGCTAAATCAACCATGGGACCAGTACCACCGACAATGAGAATGGCATCGTATGACTGCAAATCTCTTTGTTGCACTTCATCTAGTAATCTGTAATATTCCTCCATTTCCCGTAAGAATTTTGGTGAACTCCAGTAAGGTCTTTCTGGGAGCCACTCTCTAAGATTTTTTGGGTTGTTTAACCGTGGATTGTTGGTGTCATCTAGTTGTCTGACCTTATCAGCCATATCTTGGGTGGTGACTGGTCTGCCTAATGGTGGGTCAACAAAAGTAGGGTCCATGCTTACCCCTAGTGCTACAGGTCTTTTACCATTTGGGGTGGCGAAGTCAACTTGATACCCAGCTGCATCAAAGGTTTCTAAGGGACCCACTAGTTCTTCTCCCCAGTAACCCCACTCTGATAGCACAATCAGAATCTTGGTCATCGGATCATCTCCTTTGTGTTTCTAAGCAACGTTGTTCTTGAGATGCGATTTGGTGAGCGATCGCATCAATAAAAGCATACACATCATGTCCAGATCGTCCTGTTACTAAGTCTCTATCAACCACAATATTTCCCGGATCATTTGGTTGAGAATTTACAGGTGGCGGTACGTAAACAGCACCAGCATTTGCAATATCCGCCAGCACCACTTCATGACAGATTACCCTTCGTCCTCGGAGTAGTTCTGGCATTGGAGTCAGTAACCACAATCCATGACAGAGTAAACCTTTGATAATCTTGTGATTTGCCATTGCTTGAGCAAAAAACTGAACTGCTGGTGCAGTACGAGTTTGCTCTGGACTAATCTGCTGTCCTGGCGGTGGTTGAAAGTAGCGCAGACGTACACTGGTGTAGTTAGCTGCCATAATTACGGCCGCATATTCATTCACATCTACGCTTTGAAAGTCGATATTGACATTTAGATATTGCAGAGATTTACCAATTTCATCCACATCACTAACAAATTGTACAGTTTCATTTCCCCAAAGCCGAGACATGAAATGCACAGTCGCCCCAAGTTCCTCAAAGTGTTGCCGATAAGCTGCAATTTCTTCAGGAATGAACTCTGTTTCTACAAGGATGGCGACTTTCTTTCCTTCTAGCATTTGGGTCACCATAACTTATCTCCTAAGTCTTGGGTGTAAATTCCACAATGATTTCTGCTTCTGAACCAAGTTCAAATTCTTTCTCTCCTAGTTCAATCTGAAAATTATCAGGATCGATTGTGGTACGATCGCTACCATTAATGCTGACTCTGCTAACTTCCAAAGTATTGGGTCTAAAAAAATCTGGTAAAACATTGAGAGAGCGCTGGCGACAATGTTTGTCAGGTTTGAAATACAAACAGAAGGGTTCTTTTGTCACATAGCTACTGATATAGATATGAGCCAAATAATTTAGCTCAAAGGCATGGTATCCAGAAATTGCATGTCCGCCTTTTTGTGCATACTGTCCTGAAGTAATTGCATCTCCACTCTCACTGACTCGGAAGAAAATACCTTTATTATCTTGGTCAAGAAAGAATAGATTCCAAAATGCGGCAGTTTCTCGTGCTAACCGCAAATACTCTTGTTTTTGGTCATGATTTTCATTACTGCAACCATGAAGAATTAAGTAGGCTAATAGGGCTTGTTCTTGTTGCCAGAAGTCTTTAGTGTTGAACCAAGGAAATTCTAGTGGCGTTCCATTTTGAGGATTACGTTCTAAAGTATCAAAGATTCCACCCCTAAATAAATCTACGCCAATTTCTGCCATCTTCATGCCTAAATTGTCTGTTAGCTTCATCAACTTATCAGCTAAACGTTGTGATTCTTCGGCTTCTTGCGCGTTATCAGCAGCAGATTGGACGGCTAAGGAGTAATAATAGTTAGCAACACGAGTCAGGTTCCAGGCTATCTTCAAATTATGTCCAACAACTGCACGATTTTGTTGCCATCGCCAATTATGGTCTGGTTTCCAATCTCGCAAAAATCGCTCATTCACAAACGGAACGTTAGGATCTGGATCGGTAAATCTATCGGCAATGATTGTGGAGGCTGTTTTGAGAATCTTTTTGCAGATTTCTAAAAATTTCCCGATTTCTTCATGACCATGATCAGTTAATGGCAAAGGTTCTAATGCCAAAATCACGTTAATTAAATAAGCCGGTATATGATCCCCAATCGAGTTCCAATTTTTTCTGGCTTGGTTATCACCAAGAGCAGGACTATCCCAATTTAACGTCACATAATCAAGGTGTGAAAAATAATCACCGTAAGCATGTTTACCGTACTCTGATTCTGGATCAGTGAAGAAATCATTAAAGACACGAACAGTCCGCTTGATATCATCAAGTACTTCCCAATCTAAAGTGATTCGATAGTACTGAGCTAATCCAGCTAAAGCGTAAATTTGTTCGTAAACTGGGATTGTATCTCTATCATCCTCATTGAGAGAACGTATATACAACTGATAACTGTACTTTGTCTTGCGCTTGCCAAATGCCCAAAAACAATGTTTGCCATCAGATGTCAAACTGCGAAAAGTTTCACGTTGGTATTGAACTCCAGCACGAGCCGCTGAAAGATAGCGTTCACCTCCAGTTAGCAAGTAAGCAGAGGAAAGACCATAGATCAGTCTGGAAAGAGTAGCACATTCTTGAATCTCATCATCTGTTGGTAAACCGATGATATTTAGGTTAGTTCGGTAAAGAGCAAAATCATCTATTTCATAGGTTTGTTTATTTGGAAATAAAAAGCCTAACCAACTATCTGCTAGACGGGCAATTTGGGTCAGCCACCAGTGAGTTTGCTCAAAAACTAATTCATCTTGACCTCTATATGAATTTAGTAAGTTAACAATGCGGGCATCATATTGGCGGCTACCATTATTTTCTAGATACACCCCTTGCAAAACTACTAAGCTATCCGACTGGATGTATTTTCTCACTAAATCAGATGGTGAGGACTGATGAAAATCTTCAGGAGTTGGGACGCGATCGCGGTTTATACCATCCAAATTTTGTAGAAATTGAAATCGTGTTTCTGTACTAACTGCAACCAAGAATTCATCTCCACTACGGCATTTGATATTAAATCTGCCTTGTTCTTGTGCAACATCAGTAACTTTGCCCATTAGGGTTGTGTTAACAGTAAATTGTTTCATAACTTCCTTGTTGTTACTTTGCATTCACAATCTAGGTTTGATACCAATTCAAAATTCGCCCATTCGTCTTGGAAAGTTTTCTACGGCGGAAAACCCGCCTACAGAACTTTCCGCAAAATTCAAAATTAAGAAAGTGAGAAGTGGCATAGGTTTGGGCGTTTGCATCTGTATCATTTTTTTGGTGAAATGGTATGAATTAGTCGAATTGAATCTTCAGTAATGTTAATTACTGGATAAGTTAACTCCTAACGACCATTTTTTTAGATTTTATTTGTTTCTCAGTTTGTGAGAATTAAATATTTTTTAAATGCCAAAAAACTAAATAAATACGTGATTTCTTTAATACAACATTGCAATGAAGTGCAGTTGCCAAAAAATAAATTTTCAGGTTTGCTTCATATTTAAACATTGCTAAGTAAATGCAAAACCTTCGTTAATTTTACACCCTTGATTTACCTCCTCAAATTTATTCTCAGGTGTAAATTAAGATTTACTAACAAAATACTC
>NZ_JAAGOG010000392.1:0-2541 GCF_010747425.1 Nostoc sp. UIC 10630 | reverse complement strand
TATTAGCATCATCCATTGAGAAATCTGGTCACATTAAGTGTGGTTTATTTACTCTGAGATTTTTAGTTTCTACTGCTTAGTTATAGTAGTTGAAAACGATTTAATTGGGTAAACCCCATTTCTGACAGACAGATTTAACAATATTAAATAGCATCTCAGGTATTAGTTTTGTAGAGATTTTTCATAGCATAGCTAGTAGAAATCGAATGTCTATTCAACATCAGAATATTCACTAATCTAAGATTTGTCAGGCATTATTTCTAAGTATTTGCGCTTTCACTGACACAATATTGAATATCTACACTTATCGAAATCCAATGATAAACATTAGTTCTGCATCCGAACTTACTTCTTCATCTGATTACTTCAAATATTTACCCGAAATCGAAACTGAAAACTATATCCTAAAGCTTGCTTCAAACAAAGACGAATTAGAATCAATTTTCAGGTTGCGCTTTCAAGTTTTTAATATTGAACTAGGGGTAGGATACTCTATTTCTCACTTGACTCAGATGGATCAAGACGACTTTGATGCAGTTTTTGATCATTTAATCATTATTTGCAAACAAACCAATCAAATAGTTGGAAGTTGTCGACTACAAACTTATAATATAGCATCTAAAAACTTAGGTTTTTACTCTGCTAAGTACTTTAATATTAATGTAATTACCGATTCAGTGCTTCAATTAAGTGTGGAACTTGGACGTGTATGCATAGTAAAGAAATATCGTAGTCTTAAAACATTTGTATTGCTTTGGCAAGGAGTTAATAATTATTTATCTTTTACCAAAAGTAAATATCTTCTTGGTTGTGTATCATTACCAACACAAGATCCTTTAGTAGCTTGCTGTGCTTACAATTATTTTCAACAAAATGCACTTATGCATCCAAATATTTTGGTTTATCCCAATTCACAATCTTTCTTAGAAGTTTCTGAATCACATCTAGATCCATCTAACCTTGAGATTCCTAATATTCTAAAAATATATTTAGCTAGTGGTGCTAAAGTATGTAGTCTTCCAGCTATTAATAAGCAGTTTGGCATTGATTTCTTAGTCATATTTGATAGCGTACAATTTGGGGTTTAGCCGCACTACGCGCAAAAAAACCAAAAATCTGATCTATAAGAATCCGCTTTGATTTTTGTTCGCACAGCGTAGCGTAGCCATATTTACTTGCGTGGGAAGGCAAGAGGCAAGAGGCAAGCAATACTTTTCGTTTAAACCCAATAATTTCTCTTTTGGTCTGGGGAAAGGTTAAAGGGCAATGGGGAAAGGGAAATTCAAACCCTTTCTCTTTCCCCTTTCCCCCTCAACCGAAAAGTATTGAATAGGCAATAGGCAATAGGCAATAGGAAAGAAGCGCAATCAAATATAAGTCTTATAGCAGAATAGTGTTAATTGTCACCTTACTTGGGTTTCCTCGATATTTTTAATTCTTCTGGGGAGTCACCTCAGCACTAGGCGTAGGTGTCGGTTCAGGTGTGGGGGTTTCTGTGGGAGTTGGTGTTGGTGTTGGTTCAGGCGTGGATGTTTCCGTGGGTGTAGAGGTTGGTGTAGGTGTTGGCGATGGGGGAGGAGTGGGATTTTCTGCTGTAACGGTGAGTTCATAGTCTACTGGTTTCGATGCTGTGGAAACCACGACAAACTCGTAAAATCCGTTTTCTGGTAATTTAGTTGATAAACTACGCTTGGTAGAATCTTCTAAGAATTGGATTTTGCCAGAGGGTGAATAGACTGATAACAAAACTTGGGAATTTGCTTGTAGTTTCAATTCCAGAGATTGATTTTTAGCAAGTCCAGCAATAAATACTTTGCCACTACCAGGTTGAAGATTACCACTGACTGTTTTGCCAGTAGCGCCCGGATCAAAGACAAGTTTCTGGAAAGCGCTACCGGAAAGGATCGCACTGAGTTTATCGCTAACAAAACCGTACCAAACTTGTCCAATGGGCTGATCTCGGAAATCTTTACCACGCTGTTCAGGGAATACACTTAAAAATGCAGCGTCTCCCAAATCATACAAAGAACGACTACCAACGTTGATTTTGTTGACTTCCACTTTCCAGCGATCGCGTTCAGCGCTTGTATAAGTTCCCAGTTGTCGGCGGGTATTGGAACTCAGTGGTGCTAGTTTTTCCAGCAATTCTGACGCTGTTTTATCCCATTCTGCGCGCAAACCTTCATCTTCGGAGCCGTTGCTGAGAGTGCGCCCTTTTAAACTGGGGTTTCTGTCCCAAAAAACTTGATTCACCAAGTTCACATAGAAGTTAGAGTTAATCCCCAACTGTTGACGGCGATCGTTTAATTTTTCTTTACGCTGCCGTTCTGCTGGTGAATATTGCGCTAAAGGATCGGTTGGTTGGTTACTGGTTGGAGTCGGGCTGGCTGTGGGAGTTGGTTGAACTTCCCCGATATCGTTGCGGCTGCTATTCACTCCCCACCAAATTAATCCAACACTACCACCTACCACCGCCGCCACTAGGAAGATTTTTGTTGGTGTCCACCAAGAGGATGGGGGAGGAGATGAGGGGGATGGGGG